>JADJCA010000012.1:300000-495994 GCA_016703425.1 Myxococcales bacterium | reverse complement strand
GGTGAACGAGTTCTTGGGCGGCGACGCCTATCTCGTTCGAAGCAACGACGGCAGCGCCGTCTACCGCTCTCGCGTGCCGAACGCCGACGGGTCGTTCAACCAGTTCCGTGCAGACCGCATGGGCGTGCCGGGCCCCGACGGCGCGCACTTCCACCTCGAGACCGTGCGCCCTGAAGGAGGCCGCCCGACGCGCCTCGGCACGGAGTTCGGTCCAGCGACGGGCCATCCCCGCGCCAACAACGGCCACTTCTACACGTACGAATCGTCTCCACCGGCGCGCCTATCTCCCGCTCGTCCGGCACCGCGGCTCCGATAGTTGGGGAGGCTCCCCGCTCCGGAACACGTGCAGGGCACCTTCGCCCTGACCGAGGTGGAGCGCTTCACCGTCGCCGCGCAGCTCGAGGCTGCCGAATCGGGTAGGGACGACCGGGAAATCCCCGACCGTGCCCTCCCACACCACCGGACGTGCGGGTCCGCATCCGGCGGTTCAGCGAGTTGAGGTAGCAGCGAGCCTCGGTAGGCCGAGGCCGTCGAAGTAGGTGATGGGAAAGGCGATGTTGATCACCGCGCCTGAGGTCCTCCACCAGCGGCGGCCGTTTCCGGCGATTCGCCGAGCGCCGGCTGGGCCTTCGGGACGCATCCCGCGCTTCACCAGTTCTCGGAAGATCGTCGTTCCTCGCTTCCACTGTTTGAGGTGAATGGCGCGAAGGCGATGGCGGATCCATTCATCGAGCTCGCCGAAGACTTTCCGGGTATCGGCGAGCTGGAAGTAGTTCTTCCAGCCGACGAGATAGCCGCGTAGTTCGGCGATCACCGACGGGATGCTCCGCCCTCCCGTCCGCTTCGTGATGGTGCGGACGCGATCCTTCATCGCGACGAGGGCCTTGTTCGCGACGCGTCGCTTCACCGTGCCTCCCTTGGCGTACCAGAAGCTGTAGCCGAGGAATTTGCGGTCTTGCGGGCGCGCCACCGCGCTTTTCGCTTCGTTGACCCGTAGCCGGAGTTTCGTGAACAGGCCCCGGAGCGCCTCCATCACGCGTTCGCCCGCCCGCTTCGACCGCACGTACACGTTGCAGTCATCGGCGTAGCGCGCGAATGCGTGGCCACGTCTCTCCAGCTCCTTGTCGATTTCGTCGAGGAGCACGTTTGCAAGTAGCGGCGAGAGCGGCCCGCCTTGCGGCGTTCCCTCGTACCGATCAATCACCACCCCGCGCGCCATGATGCCGGCGTCGAGGTAGTGACGGATGAGCCTCGGCAGCCGACGGTCCGTGATCCGTGTAGCGAGCCGGCTCATCAGCACATCATGGTTTACGCGGTCGAAGAAGGCTTCGAGGTCCACGTCCACCACCCATCGGCGTCCGTCCTCGATGAAGCGTTGCGCGGCGCGTATTGCGTCGTGGGCGCTCCTTCCAGGTCGGAAGCCGTAGCTGCGCTGCGAGAAGCTCGGATCGAGTCGCGGTTGCAGTACTTGAAGCACGCACTGCTGGATGAGTCGGTCGAGGACGGTAGGGATCCCGAGCTCTCGGACACCGTCATCCTTCTTTGGAATTGCGTGACGTCGCACCGGCTGCGGCTGATAGCGGCCCGCGAGTAGGTCCTCGCGCAGCTGCGACCAGTGCTTGGCCAAATGCGACGGGAGCTCTTCCACCGTCATCCCGTCGATGCCGGGGCTGCCCTTGTTCTTCTTCACCCGTCGAAGCGCTGCTTCGACATTGCTGCGTTCGACGACGAGCTCCAGAAGCTTCTCGTCGCCGTTTCCTGAGCGCTCGTTTCCGTGCGCCGCCGATCGCGTTTCGCCGCTCCGTTTTCCTCTCGGGGCTTCACCCCTACCCGCCAACGGTAGCTCCGGTTCCCCGGACATCTGGCGCCTTCCGCTCTCGAGGCTCACGATCGTTTCGCCCTCCTCGCCGTTCGGTCCTTCGCGCTCATAAAGGCTTCCGAGGTTCGGGGTGGCCCTGCTCGGCTTCGCGCTCGCTACTACGACCTCGGCTGACTTCTCGCTCCGCGTTTCGGTCACATTGACGACGCGCGTCGCCCTTTCAGGCGTGAGGCGAGATCTCCCCAGGTAAGAACGCTGTCCTTCACCGCACGAGCGCCGGGTTTACGTCGATCGGAGCCTTGGTCATCGCAGCTTCGCGGTTCTTTGCCCGCTCGCTCCGCTCGCCGACGCCTCATACCCGGTTTCTGTTCGTCGCACCGCGGCTTCGCTCCCCGCTTCCTTCCCACGTTTGGTCGCCCTCACGCAGTTGCGGTTCGCTTCGATTGGGATGACCTCCTCTCGGTTGGACTTTCACCAGCAAGACAGCGCCCATGCTGGGCGCACAAAGTAAAAACCCCTCGTTTGGCCCAAACGAGGGGTTTTGGGGAAGCGTCCCCAGGGGGATTCGAACCCCCGTTAGCGGCGTGAAAAGCCGCCGTCCTGGGCCAACTAGACGATGGGGACTGAGGCCGAGAGCAAATACCGACTCTTCCTCAATCTGTAAAGCGCGGAAGTTTCCAGCGTGGCTCAGGGTACCGGGACGCCAGCGTCCTCTTCGACCCAGACCATCTGCTTGTGAGGGTGCGCCTCGAACCTCGCCGCGGCCGAGAGCGCCGCGCAGCGCGAAGCGTACCGCGCCGGGCGGCCCCGCTACGGATACGGCGCCATCTCGAAGCCGAAGGCCACGCACTGCTCTGGCGACGCACCGTCGCGCGCGCCCTCGAGATGCACGATGCACGTGACGTCGCTCCGGGCATCGCCGACGACCACGCTGTCGACATTCAAGACGTCGTACACGTCGATGCGGATGCCCAACCCGGGAAACGGCGCGAACGGCAGCTCCGTCATGCGCAGCCACGTCCCTGCCTTGGTCGGCATCACGAGCAGCGCCTTCAGCATCTCGTTCACTCCACCACGCGCCGGAACGACTCGGGATCGACACCGTCGGCGCGAATCCACCGGTTGACCAGCGCGCGATCCTTTCCGAGCGCTCTCGCGACGGCCGACACGTTGCCCTCGAAGCGCTGGAGGAGCGTCACGAGATCGGCGGGCGTCGGTCGCGCGGTTCGCGTTCGCGTCGGGCCGCGCTCCGGCTCCGACCCGGAACGCGGCGCGACGGGAGGCGCGCTCGCGGGGGCGTCGTCGTCTTCGCGCCCATAGGTCTTCATGTTGTCGAGGATCGCCTCCGGCAGGTGCTGCGCCTCAAGCGGCGTCCCGGGCTCCGCCATCGTCAGCGCTCGCTTCACCGCCGATGCCAACTCGCGCACGTTGAAGGGCCACGCGTAGTGACTCAGGGCGAGCATGAACCCGAAGCTGACCGCGCGGTCCGGCGCGCCGCACTGCGAGAGCCAGTGCTTCACCAGCACAAACAGGTCCTCTTTGCGCTCTCGAAGCGGCGGAAGCTCGAGCGTGTAGCCATCGAGCCGCGCGAAGAGATCGGCGCGGAACGCGCCGCGCGCCACGAGCTCGCGCACGTTGCGGTGCGTGGCGCTGACGATCCGCACGTCCACGGGATAGCCCGACACGGCCCCCACCGGCACCACCTCCCGCGTCTCGAGGACGCGCAAGAGCTTCGCTTGCGCCTCGAGCGGCATGTCGCCAATCTCGTCGAGGAGCAACGTGCCTTTGTCGGCAGAGCGAATGACGCCGACGTGGTCGCGAGCCGCCCCGCTGAATGCACCTTTCACGTGTCCAAAGAGCTCGCTCTCGACGAGCGAGGCCGGGATGGAGGCGCAGTTGAGCGCGAGCATCGGTCCGCGGCGACCGCTTTGCGCGTGGAGGGCGCGGGCCACGAGCTCCTTGCCGGTCCCCGTCTCACCTTGGACGAGCACTTGCAGATCGCCCGGTGCGATACGCTCGATCGTCAAAGAGAGCCTCGCCATGGCGAGGCCGCCCACGGCGCCGGGAATCGACGTGCGCACCGCGCCCACCGCGACGCCGCCGTCGATGCTGTATGGCGCATAGGCGGAAGCCTCGCGAGCGACGAACTTGAAGAGGGCATCGCCGACGCGAAGCTCGTCGCCATCCTCAAGGACCGCCTCGCGGACACGCCGGCCCGCGACCACGATCCCGTTGCGACTTCCGAGATCTTTCACCCGATAGCCCGACTCGGTGGCCTGAACACTGGCGTGGAGCCGGGAAACGGCTCGCTGAGGGATGACGACCGTCGCAGCCCCGTCCTCCCGTCCGATGAGCGTCACGGTGCGGTCAAAAGCGACCGACGCCGGCATCTCGCGAAAACACTCGGCATAGAGCAGCACCAGTCCGGCCCGTTCGGCGGCACTTTCCCGCGTCGCCGCGCCCTCCCAGAGCTCGACGGAGGACGTCGGCTCGTTCTTGCTCGAGCTTCTCGTGTGCACGGTCCCCCGCGTTGGGTGTTGGTCCGTTATGATACCCGGATGCCGCCGCAGCGCGTAGGGCGCTACCTCGTCTTCGACGAGATCGCCTCAGGCGGGATGGCCTCGGTGCACCTGGGCCGCCTCGTCGGGCCCGCCGGCTTTGGACGCATCGTCGCCATCAAGCGCCTGCACGCGCACCTGCAGAAGGATCCCGACTTCGTCACGATGTTGCTCGACGAGGCCCGCATCGCCTCGCGCATCTACCACCCGAACGTCGTGCAGGTGCTCGACGTCGTCACCGAGGGCGGTGTCCTGCTCATTCTCGAGTACGTGCACGGCGAATCCCTGTGGAAGCTGGTCCGTACGATGAGAGACCGCGGCGAACACCTCGACGCGGACGTCGCCGTCGCCATCGTCGTCGGCGTGCTCCGCGGCCTGCACGCGGCCCACGAGACCACCAGTGCCGACCTTGAACCGCTCGGGATCGTTCATCGCGACGTTTCGCCTCACAACATCCTCGTCGACAGCGAAGGCACGCCGCGGCTCCTGGACTTCGGCATCGCCAAGGCCGCGGGGCGCATCACGACGACCCGCGACGGCCAGATCAAGGGCAAGCTCGCTTACATGGCTCCCGAGCAGCTCAAGAACCACCCCATCGATCGCCGCGTCGACGTGTACGCCGCGGGCGTCGTGCTCTGGGAGCTCCTGACGGGGTCACGCCTCTTCCACGCGGGCGACGACGTGGCGACCTTTGGCAACGTCCTCCAGGGCGCCCTCCACGGACCGCGGGACCTGTCGCCAACGACGCCCGAGAGCGTCGACGCCATCGTCATGCGCAGCCTCTCGCCCGACGCGAGTGCCCGCTTCGACACCGCCGCGGCGATGGCCGACGCCCTCGAGGCGGCCATGAACGTGGCTCCTCGAGCGCGCGTGGCGGAGTGGATGGAGGCCCGATGGCCGAACGGGGCCGCACTCAAGGCGCGCATCGCGGAGATTGAGCGCACCGGCGAAGCGAGCGCCATCGCGCCTGGTGCGCGCTCGACGGAAGCGACCGAGAGCGCGGTCGTCGTCGCGAGCGCTCCCTCAGCGGTGGTGGCGAAAGAGCCGGAAAGGCCTGCGAGCGGCCCTCGCCTCTGGGCCATCCCGATCGTCGCGCTGGCGATGAGCGCGGCATTTTTTCTCCTGACGCGCGGTCGTGAAGCACCGACGCGTGCCCCGACGGAGCTCGCGGCGCCGTCAAGCGAGCGCTCCTCGCCTTTGGCTGCGCCGTCGTCCGGCACGCCCCCCGAGGCGAGCGTTGAGGTGCCTTCGGCGGCGCCGCTTGCATCAAGCGCGAGTCGGATCGAAAGTGCGCCTGCCCCGGCGGCGCCCTCGCTTCGCGCCCCCGCGAAGGGACCGCGCAAACGGGGCGTGTGCGATCCGCCCTACACGCTCGACGCGCAGGGCAATCACATCTGGAAGCGCGAATGTTTCAAACCCTGACGCTGGCACGTCGGCACCACCTGCGCCTCGGAGCCCTTTGGCTGACGACCGCCGGATGCTCGCTTGTGACCGCGCTCACCGACCTCAACTCGGAAGTCGGCGCCCCCGGCGCCGATGCCAGCACCGGCCAGGACGCGAGCGTCGACGTAGCGCTTGAAGCCGACGCGGACTCCGCGGCCGCGGAAGACGCGCGCGGCGACCATGCAAGCGCGGACGTCGTTCAAGGAGACGCGGGCGCACTCGACGCGCTCTGCGGCGCGGACGCGTATGCGCTGTGCGACGACTTCGACACGCGATCGCTTGGCGATCCCGCCATGTGGACGAGCAAGACGCTCGGCCTTCGCGGCGCGTCGCTCGCCTTCGCGACCGACGTACCCTTCTCGAGCCCACGCGCCCTTCAGGCCCGTGTTCCGGCCGACGCCGGCTCGAACCCCGTGGCCTTCTTGTCGAAAGACTTTCTCGGCGCTGCCAAGAGCATCGATTGCAGCATGCAGTTGCGAATCGAGAACGTGGGAACGGGGCTCCTGCAGGCGCTGACGCTCGCTGTCACGCCACCGCCGGCAACGGCCTTCGAGGTCTCCACCGTGGAGCTCCGCGTCGTGACGGGCGCGATGGATCTGCGCGTGACGACGCCGCTCGCCGACGGCGGCATCGCCTATTCGGTCCAGCGCGATCTCGGCCCGCCGCTCTTGGGACAGTGGCTCCGAACTCGCTTCCGCCTGTCGGCGCTGGACGGAGCGACCCATGTCGAAGTCTGGCTCGGCGGCAATCTCGCGCTCGACGAAGCCATCACCCTCGCGCCCGTCGGCAGGCTCACGCTGGACATCGGGGCCGTAGGCTCCGTCGTGGGCGACGTGGACATGCGAGCGCTCTTCGACGACGTCGCCTGCGAGGTCGTGCGGCCATGAGGGTGCAAGCCGACCTGCGCGTCGTTCTGGCGGCCCGCGTCAACCCGCGGCTGGCCACGTTGGCGGCGTTGGCGCTCTCGCTGTTCAGCCCGTCGGCGCGCGCCGGCAACACCGAGACTTGCCTCGACGCCGCCGAACGAGGCGAGCAACTCAAGAAAGGTGGACAGCTCGTCGCCGCGCGCGCAGCGCTCCTCATCTGCTCCAAAGACGCCTGCCCGGCGCCCGTGCGCGCCGTGTGCCGTCGCTACCTCGACGAGGTCGACTCGGCCATTCCAACACTCGAGCTCGCGGTCCACGACGCCGCTGGCAACGATCTCAAGGACGTGAACGTCATCATTGACGGCGAACCGCGGAGCCGCGACGCGAACGGTGCCTTCCCCGTCGATCCGGGCGCGAGACGCGTTCGTGTCGAGCGAGGCGCCGCCACAGAAGAGGTGCTGGTCAAGGTCGCCGTGGGCCAAAAACGAACGCCCGTCGTCGTGACCTTTCGCGCCGCGGCGAAGGCGAACGAGACCGCCGCATCGCCAGGACCGAGGTTGCCAGAACGAGAGCCACCGCGGGTCCGCACGACGGCGGGTCCCCTGCCCTGGCTCTTGGGCGGCGTCGGTGTGCTCGCGCTCGGCGGCGGCGCCGCCTTCGGCGTGAAATGGATGGGCGACACCGACTGCCGTCCGCGCTGCAGCAGCGAAGAGGTCGCCCGCATCCGCACCGACGGCGTCTTGACCGATGTCTTCGTCGGCGTCGGCCTCGTCTCTCTGGGCGTCTCCGCCGCGCTCTTCCTAAGGGCGCAGCGGACGAGCGGGGCTCCGAGCGGCGGGGCGACGAGTCGCGCTACGGACGCGAATAGAACGGCGCCATGACGCCCGAGCGGCACTGCCAGTTGAAGCTTCGGAGCTGACCGGCCTCGCCGTGTTGATCAAGGCCCAACGTGAGCTGATCCAGCGCCTGGCGCAGGCCTGCGTCGGTCTTGCCACTCCAGTGCCAAGCCAGCGCGACGAGGTATGCACTCTCGCCCCAGTGTTCGTCGAAGTCATCAACCTCGTTGCTGGAGACGCCGACGCCAGCCCAGTAGTAGGGCTTGCCCGTCGCGTCACGTCCTTGGTTCGCGACGAAGCGACCGAGCCGCACCAAGCTCTCGCGAACGAGCCCGGCACCGCTGGCATCGCCGCTCCCTGCGAGGCGATCGGCGTGACCGTCGAGGGCGTCGGCCAAGATGGCGCTCATCCAAGGACTGCACCCGAAGTAGCCATAAGCCTCGCCGTGGGCCTCGGCATCATGGGCGAAGCAGCGCTCCGCCGCGTTGGTGTATCCCGCCGGGCAGCTCCCCTGCACGGACGCGTAGCCCCCGACGGCGGCCGCCGCCCACGACGCAAACGTCGTCGCCTTGTCGTCGGTCACCGCGAGGGCCCACTCGTAGGCAAGGAGACCGAAGCCCGCGTGCCGCTCGGTCCAGAAGTCAGTGCCGCCGGCGTAGCCGGGGCTGGGCCAGAGATCGTGCGCGCGCGTCGCCACGTTCTCTGCCGCCTCGCGAAAGCGGTCGTCGCCGGTGAGCAAGTAGTGGAGGGCGAGGCCCTGCGTGTAGTGGTACTTGAGGTCGTCGGGAGCGACGGGGATTCGCGTCGCGCTCCCGGTGCCGGTGATGCCATCTCGGTAGATCGACGCCTCCAAGAAGGCCGAGCGGAGCGCCGCGGCGGAGCCGGTGCGTTGGTAGTTGCGGTAGAGCGCGGTCGGGCGATCGAAGAGCCAACTGCCTTGCTCACCACGCACCGCGTTGAAGGCGGCCGTATTGAAAGTGTTTGCATTGCACACACGATCCCAAGCCGCCGCCGGCGTACCGGCCGACGCCGAGCTCGGCAGCGCCGGCCCCGCGACGCGGCTCGCGGCGAGGTGCGCCGCCGGCAAGAGCGCCCAGACGCCGGGCAGGTTTGCGCCACCGGAGCTCACGAGCGTCTGCGCTGCCGGCACCAGCGCGAGCGAGCCTCCCGTGGCTGCCTGGCCCACGACGACGTCGACCGTCGTGTTGGCCGTCACCACACGCTCGAACTGAACCTGAACGCTGCGGATCGACCCGTCAGGCCATGAAGCGAGCGCGCGACGGGCCGTTGCGAGCGGCGCGCCCCCCACGCGCAGCTCGATGTTGGCGACGTTCGTGAGCGCGCCCGGCGCGAGCGGGATGGCGACGTTGACCCGACGCGCCGTTGCGACGACGACCTCCGGCACCAGCGTCAGTTGAAACGTCGCACTCATGGGCAAGGCGCCCGGCGATGGCGACGGAGTGCTCGTGGTGGGCCCGCCGTCGACACTTGCCACGGGCCCGCCCCCGGCCCCAGGCGCGCCGCCCGACCCCGCATCCGTCCCAGCCCCGGTCGTGACGGCCCCCGCCGCGCCACCGGCGCTCGGCTGCCCCGTGGCGCCAGCGCCGGCGCCGGCCGCCTCCGGCGACTCCAGCGGCGCCTTGGGGTCGAGTTCTTCGATCTGGCACGCCAGGAGAGACAGAACGGCAAACGTGACGACGGGAAGGGTTCGCATCAGGCCTCCGCAACGATTCATGGTGACCCCCGAGTTACGTGCACCTTGCACACGGTCAGGGAACCGCGAGCTCCGGCAGCGTCGCGACGGTCGCGTCGAGGGCGACGGACTTGGTCACGGCGCCGCCCGTTCGGAGCTCGACGCTTCCACCGACGCCCGCTTCGTTGAAGCGCACGGTGGCGGTCCGCCCACCGGCGAGGGAGACGGTCACGCCACGTTGCCCAGCAGCGTCCGAGGCCGTGGCCGCCGTGGCGGCACCGTCGAGCGAGAGCACCATCAGGAAGTACTCCGTGCCTGTGCCCGAGAGGGTCCAGCTCACTTGATGGCCCGCATGGACCTCGCCATTGACCGACGGCAGCGCGGCGACGTTCGGCGCCGACGACGGCATGATGGGCATCACGACAAGGTTCGAAGGCGCGGCGCCGATGACGGCGCTTGCGCCCGAGACCTGCGGCGCAATGGGTGTGTTGAGCTGCCAGCGCTTCGTGAGCGCGCCCTGCCCCGCCGCTCCGCCGACCCGGTCGAACACCACAATCACGTTGGGCTTGAGGAACACGACCTCGCGCTCGTTCTTGGCCACGCCAGCGCTAGCCGGGTACGCCGGCCGAAGGTCGCCGGCCATGTGCGTGAGCTCCGCGTCGTCGCGCAGCGCCTTGAGCGTCGCCGGCCCTTGGCCCTCTTGCATGGCGACGGTGGAGCCGCCGCGCGAGAGCCCGACGATGTTGTGGACGTTCTCGTCCTGGACGATGCCGCTCGCGCTATCGATGTTGCCGTCGTAGGCGAGCCATTGGCGCTTGTAGACGAGGAGCTGGCCCTGGTCGTGGTGAGCGTGCGACTCGGTGTAGGGCCCCGCCGTGAACTCCAACCACGTCGCGTCGGGGGTCCAACCGGAGCGCGCGAAGACGTAACCGGTGCCCTTGGCGTGGTACGTCCGCGCGAGGTCTGCGAGCGGTTTGCGCGTGAGCGCAGGGTTGTCGTAGAGAAAGTCCGAGTACCGCATGAAGCCCTGGCCCATCTCCTTGACGGAGCACGTCGCCAGGTAGTCCTTGACGACGCGCGAGAGGGGGTCGCTCGGGTAGAGCCCCGTGAGCGCTTCGAGGTAGGCGCGGTGGTAGTCAAAGAGGGCAGCCGTCTGGTCGCGCGCGTGGTCCCCGATGGGCGCGATGCGGTCTAGCGTAGGCACCGTCGCGTGCATCATCCACGTCATCGACGAGCGCGCCTGCGAGGTCTTGTCGGCGAGGCGCTCGCCGGTCGTCGCTTGCCACATGTCGTAGAGGCGAAAGAGCTCGGCCATGGCGACGCCGTAACCGGTGCCCTCGCGTGACCCGCCGCCGACGAGCGACGACTGATAGGTCGGAATGAGCTGCGCCTGGATCTTCTCGTCGCGGAACTTCTTGATCCAGTCGTCGGCCTGGGCGTTTTCACCGCGCGTCGCGAGGCCGAGCAACATCGTCGCCCGCAAGAATGAGAAGTAGTAGTTGTTCACAGGGTTGTCGACGGACCAACCGGTCCACGGAAAGGCGTGGCCACCCCAGGTGGCTTGCGCTGGGTGCCACACGTTCCACACGGCCTGGTTGGCGTATGTGATCCAGCGCTGACGTTGCGCCGCCGACGTCGATGCGAAGCACCAGTCATAGACGAGGGCGAGATCACCGATACGCTCGCCGACCTCGAGATAGCTGTCGGCGGCCACCTCGGCGCGCGCGCCGCTGGCGATGCGCCCTTCCTCCGTGACTACGTCCTGGTCCACGGCGTTGACGGCCCAGGTGCAATACGAGGCCTGTCCCGTGAGGCGTCCCACGAGCGCGGCGTTCCATGGCTGAAACGCGTACACGTCGCCGCCGGCGACGGCGGTGTCCACCGTCGCCTTGAACCGCGTCGCCGCCGGCGTCTTGGCGGCGAGCGTGGCCTGGAGGCGCGCCATGTTCGAAGCGTTGAGATAAATGCGCGGGTGAGTCGTTGGAACCGTGGCGACCCCGGCGTCGACGTTGGGGGTCACGCCGCCGCCATTCGTCGAGCCCGGTTGTCCGCCACCGGCCGCGCCGCCGTCCGCTCCCGCCGTCGGGTCGACGGAGCCGGGCCCGGCGCCGCCGGAGCCACTTGCCCCCGCCGCGTTGCTTGTCCCAGCGGCGCCGCCGCCGCTCGCGCTTCCGCCACCTGCCACGCCGCCGTTGGCCGCCGCGCCGGTCGGTGTGCCGCCGAGCGTTTCATCCTGAACCATGCACGCGGAAGCGGCCGCGGCGAGAAAGAGCGAGAGCGAGGTTCGAAGGTGCATAGGCAGTTCTCCTGGGTCGCTCGGTCGACATGGCCGAGTCGGGCGACGCCCAACGCCTCTGCGACACGCGTGCCGCGACGAAGGTGGCGCGAACGCGCACCCACGGCGGAAAGCACCGTTCGCGCTGCGGAAATCGCGACCGAGAGCGTGCCCGAAGTCCTAGGACCAGGACCGCACGTCTGAGACTTACGAGCGCGACGCGGCGGCACGGCGCGCCAGCGCCATCTAGAGCCCCAGCGCGAGAACCGCGCGCTCGATGGGTGTGTCTTTGCCAGCTGCGAGATCGGTCGGCACGTACTCGATGGGCGTTGACGGCAGCGGCGAACCCTCGAGCGGCGCGCCCGTCAGCACGTCGAAGCAAGCCGTCGGATCGTAGTTCGCGAAGAGCGTGGGAGGCCCGGCGAGCTCGATGGGCCCGTTGCCGCCGCCGAACGCTCCCGCGCTCATGCCAACGACAACCGCGCTCGAGCCTCGGGCTGCGGCGAAGGGAAAGTAGTCGCCGGCGCTGTAGGCGAGGCCATCGGTGACGACAGCGACCTTGCCGGTGTACGCGAAGGGTCCGCCCGGTTCGACGGCGTAGGCCGCATACGTGTCGACGCCATAGGCGATGGGCGACGACCCGAACTCTCGCGACCGGCAGTACGAAAGGTCCGCGGCTCGAGCGCTGCCGAAGCCGCTGACGATAGCGAGCGCGACGGGCGTGAAGCCGCCCGTGTTGCCTCGCGCGTCCCACACGATGGCGGGTGCATCTTTGACGGTGTTGAAGACAAGGGCGATCTTGGCGCGATAGGCATCAAGCATCGCTTGGACGTCGGCATCGGTGGCATTCGCCCCAAGCGTCTTGTCGTACGGGAAGAAGCTCGGAAGGCGAATCACCGCCACGCCGTCCGGTCGCTTGGTGGCCTCCGCGTAGATCCGCCGGCTCCGTGAGAAGGGGTCGGTGCAATCGGTCACCTTCGCGTCGCTCTCCTCCGGCACCGTCACCTCGCGCAGGGCCCCGCCCGAGTCGCGCACCCTGAGCACCGTGCCCGCCGCAACGTGCGCGAAGAACGACGCGGCGCCGGCCGTGAGGCGACCCGACTTCGAGGGAAACACGCTGCCGCACACAGGCCTCATGTACGCGGCCTCGAGCATCGCGTCGCCGGCGTCGGCGCCGGCTTGAAGGACGATGTCGCCAGCGCGGAGCCCGAGCTTGTTCTGCGCGCTCGCGAGCGTCACCACAACGCCATCGGCAGCGGGCCGGCCGCAGACGCCGAAGCGCGACGTGTTCTGCTGCGGCATGGCCGCGTCGCATGCCGCGGAGTAGAGCCCCTGGTGCCCCTGCGGAAACGCATTCATCACGCGCCACGCGGAACCAAAGTAGGTCGCGTCTTCTCCATCGCCCTTGAGGATCGCGGCGCGCTCACGGACCGTAAGGGCGGCCGCGTCGACGTCTTCGTGCCACGCCGACTTCGCCGACAGTTCGGCGATGAGGCCAGCCACGGCGGCCGCCTGGGTCCGCTGTCGACTTGTCGGCGGCTCGCAGCGCTCCGCACGACACCCTTCGTCGCCGGGACAACGCGACGGCGCCGACCACGCGGCGACCCCGCCTTCGCCAAGCTCGCAGCGACTGACAAGCGTCGCCTGGCACCGCATCGTGCCGATGACGCACGCGGGTTCCGTTTGCGCACCGCCACCGTCGCGAACCTCCGAAGCCGCTGGCACGGCTGCGTCATCAACCGTGCTTGAACACGCGACCGCCAGCACCGAGAGAAGCGCGGCGCTGGTAGACCGAAGCAGAAAAGGCCGCCTCGAGAGCGGAGCAACAAAGGCGGAGCAGCGGCGACGGACGGGACCGAACAACGTGGACATGGGACGACCTCTCGAAGGCCCCGCCGAGTGCACACGTCATGCCGACTTTCGACCCATGAAAAGCGCGGGGCGGGAGCGCGCATGGCTCCTCGGCGCGTCCGCATTCGCGGCGAAGCTCGTCGCCCCGTGTCTCACCGTGGCACAGCGGCAGGGTACCGATCGGACCCCTTCGTTCCGTGGTCGCTGGTTCAACGAGGGCGGCGCGTGCGTCAGCGAGGCTCGCTCCACCACTTCGACAGGCTGGCGCCCGTCGCCATGGGGGCTCTCGTGTAGTGCGAGCAATCGTTGAACGTAACGAGGCGCACGCGAACGGGATCCTTGAAGTCGAGCGCGTTCAAACAGGCGGGGTGTTGGTCGAGGCGATCGCGATAGCCACGCGCGTCGATGCCAAGGAGCGCGCAGAGGACCAGGCGAATGGTCGCCTTGTGCGACACGATGACGATGGCCTTGCCGACGTTCGCTGCCACGATGCGGCGCACAGCGGGAAGCGCTCGCGCCATCACGTGCACCCCCGGCTCGCCGCCGTCGGGCGCGAAGGTGAAGGGATCGCGATCCCAGGCGGCGTATTCGTCCGGGAATCGCTCCTCGACCTCAGCCCGGGTGAGCCCCTCCCAGCGACCGTGATCGATCTCTCGCAGATCGCCGTCGGTCATGGCCTCGATGCCGTGCGGCTTCGCGACGTGAGCCGCCGTCGCCACGGTGCGCTTCATCGGGCTCGCGTAGATCGCGGCGACGGGCTCGCTGGCGAGGCGCTCCGCAAGGCGCTCGGCCTGCCGGTGTCCCTCGTCCGAGAGTTCGACGTCCGTCGAGCCGGCGAAGCGGTCCTCGGCTGCGAGCGGTGTGGCGCCGTGCCGGACCAGGTAGACGCGCGTCGTCATCGCCCAAGGCTAGAGCGAATTTCGCCCCCACGGCCGGCGAAGTCGGCTTCGCCAAGGTTACGCCGCGCCCGCTTCGCTACGCCTTCATGACACGAAGGTCCACGAGCTTTGCCCGCGCGTCGTCGTCGAGGGACTCGTCGCCGGCAACGGAGAGCGCGAAGCGAAGCCCCGCGATCATCGCGTCGTCGGCGTCGTCGAGCGAGTCCTCTTCGAGCAGCTCAACGACCTGCGACATCGCGTGTTCGACGAACTCGTCGACGTTGCGGAACGTCCCGTCGACGGCCCAGCCCTTGTCGTGTTGCAGGAAGCGCACTTTGCCCGACGGCGCGTGCCATACGTAGATGTCGCCGGCGCCGTTCTTGGCGAGGCACACGTCGTCCTCGGTGACGACGCTCGCGCCGGCGTTCCAGGCTTCGCCCCGCTTTCCGCGGAGGAGCTGCGCGGGAAACATCTCGATGTCGTAGAGGTGAAAGCTCGTGTTCAAGGTCGCAAGCGTCTCTAGGAAGGCCACGACGCGACGATCGTGCGCGCGAGCCAAGGCGTAGAGCGGCTCGAGCGCAGCTGCGTCGAAGGGTTGGTCGACGGGCACGGGAGGCGATTCCCGGAGCAAGTCCGTGAGCCGCTCGAAGGGACCGTTCGACTTCTTGAGCTTTGCCATGGGCGAAGCCTACGCGAGTCTGGGGCCGGTGAACGCGCTACGCTCGCCGTTCATGGATGCGTCGGACCACTCGGCCAAGGCCTCGCGGCTCGCGCGGAGTGTATCCATCGTAGGTCACCCGATGGTGCTCGTGCCCGTGGCGATGACCCTTGCGATGCGGGGACGCGTGAGCGTCGCGCAAGCGGCGGCGATTCTCGGCACCGTCGTCGTAGCGATGCTGGCCGTGGCCGCGTACCTGGTGCACGGCGTGAGGCGAGGCACGCTCTCGCATGTCGACGTCTCGAAGCGCGAAGAGCGCGGAGGGTTCTACCGCGTCTCGATGGCTGCCACGGCATGCGCGGCCGCCGCGCTCCACTTCACCGGGGCGCCGCGGAGCGCGGTGGTGGGAACGGCCTGCGCATTCGCGTTGTTTGCCGTGGGCAGCCTCGTCAACCGGGTCATCAAGGCCTCGCTGCACACGGCCTTCGCCGTCGTTGCCGCCGGAACCGTCGGCGTGGGCGAGCCTTGGGCCTTCGGGCTCTTGCTCGCCGCCGCCGCCGCTGTGGCTTGGTCCCGCATCGCCCTACGCCGGCACACTCCCGCCGAAGTGTTCGTCGGCGCCGCGCTCGGGGCTGTCGCCAGCGTAGGGCTGGCGTGGGCTCGAAGCCTGTAGCGCCGGTCGCCCCGGGCTTGTGCCCCGGGCAGGCCCAGAAAAGCAGGCCCAGAAAAGCGCGTGGTCGGAAATTTTCGGCGGCCCTCGGGCGAACAGACCCTCATGAATGCGACGTTCCCCGGAAGCCTCGTCACGACCCCCACCGAGCGCGAACGCCTCGCCGCCGTCATGGCCCACGGCGGGACGCTATTCGCTTGGTTTCTCGCGCCGTTAGCCGTCTATCTGCTGAAGCGCGGCGAGTCGCGGTGGGTCGAGCACCAGGCGCGGCAAGCGCTGCTCTGGTCGCTCGCGGGGACCGGGATCTCGGTCCTCACCTGCGGCGCCGCCATTCCGCTCTTCCTCGTCTGGCACCTCATCGCGGCGGTCAAGATCTACCAGGGCTACGAGTACGACTACCCCGTGATCGGCGACGTGAGCCGGCGCCTCGAGGACGCGACCTGAGACACCGACCGTTGGCTCTCAAACGATTTTCCGTGGCTTATTTTGCGGAGGATTTTGCCGCCGACGGCGTATCCCACACGCAACACGGCCCGCCATGGATTCAGAGTTCCGCCGAGCCCGGATGAGACGGACTTGTTCGGGTTAAATACTGTTGTTCCTCGATGAGACCATGCATGGTCGTTGTCGATGAAGCTCCGCCCCCTGCTGGTCGCCGCCGCCGCGCTCGCTCTCAGCAGCTCAGCAGCCTTCGCCGCGAAGACCAAGCTCGTCTCCATCGGCGAGGTCATCGCGACGGCGCCGGAAGCCAAGGGCAAGCTGACGCTTGTCCGGTCGACCCTCGAAGAGGAGCTCGACACCATCGACTGGCGCAAGTCGACCCGCATGAAGCCGTACGTGGTGTCGGTCTCCGTGGTTGGCCTCGACACGGAGCGGACGCAGGAGAAGATCTCCACGACCTGCATCCTGTCGACCACGGTCCGCTCCGCCAAGGATGGAAGCGTCGTGATCATTCTCAACCAGCGCTCCCGCGCCGAAAACGACCCGGCGCACGCCCGCGTCGTGGAGGACGGCGCCATCCGCGCGGCCGCCTCCGCGGCCATTCGCAAGATCCCGGGTGCGCTCGAAGTCGCCAAGCGCGGCGGCTGAGAGCGCGGCGCGCCTTCGAGTTCGCTGCGCGCAGGCAACCTAGAGCGCGGCGAGCCGACCGAGGCGATAGGTGAGGCGGACCGGAAAGAACACCGCGTCGTTGTCGCGCCGGGCGTCGGCAGGCAGGTAGCTGGCGCCGGCACCGACGAGCCACGCGCCGGCGGCGTTGCGCGAGAGCTCGTAAGAGAGCTCCACGGAGGGTCCGAGGACCACGTCGGTGCCGAGGACGCGCCCGTCCTTGTTGCTATCGACAGATGCGATGGTGGCGGCCGCGCGAAACCACAAGCCCGCGTCGGCCCGATACGCGACGCCGGCACTTCCTCCAACGACGTAGTTCGGGTGGCCGTAGGTCCCAACCGAGGCGAAGGCGTCGGCGGTCGCGAAGAGTCGAGTCGCAAACCGGATGCCGCCGTCGACGGCGGCGCCGACGGTGACGTTGGTGTGATCGGCGAAGTTGGTCGCCGCTGGCGACTTGGGCTCGCCAACAAAGTGGTACGTCACGAGGGCGCCGGAGAGTCCCACAAAGCCGAGGCCTCCAGGCGCCCGCGCAGCGTCGTCGCGCGACGCATCGGACTCGGCCGGTGCGGCCGCTGGCATCAGGTCGACGTCGACGAGGGTTTCGACTTGCGGCGCCTCGGCGTGGACCACACGAACCTGCTCCCGCCGGGCATCCCACACACGCACGCGGTGAACGCCGGGCCGCACGTAGATCAAGGTTGGCGTGAGCCCCTTGTCGGTGCGGCCATCGATCTCCACGTGCGCCGAGGGCGGTCGCGACTCGACGCGAAGACGCGCGGAGCGCGCCTTGAGCTCCGCCACCGCGACGGAAGCCGCGAGGCCCAGATCGGTGCTGGCCCCCGCCTCGACCAGGTACGCCTCGTAGGCGAGTACCGCCGCCTGAACGTTTTGGAGCTTCTCCTCGGCGCGAGCCAAGTTGAACAGTGTCGCCGACGAGTGGCGCGCCGCTTCGGCCCGGAGAAAGAGAGCTCGCGCTCCCTCGAAGTCACCCAGTTCGAATAGCCGGACCCCCTCGTCGAAGGCGCGACGTGCGTCGTCGTGCCGTTCGTCAGCCAAGCCGTGCGACGCGAGGGCGCTAACGAAGACGATGACGAAGGCGACGACGTTGGAGCGGATCATCGCGTGGCGACGCATGGCAAGCGGGAAGACCAGGCGGCACCGAGCTTCCCTCGGGCCCTCAACCTTGTATCGTGTTTTCGGAGACCGCGAATGCCCATGCGAACTTCCACGCCCCACACCTGCACCCGCCTCACGCTCGCCAGCGCCGTGGCCGCGTTCGTCGTGTGCGCGTCGTCGTCGGCCCACGCCGACGAGCAGCTCCTCATCAAGAACCCCGGCGACCATCCCCGCTACTTCTTCGACGCGGAGCCGCACGGCCTCGTGGGCTACGGCCCGTTCGTTCGTAACTTCTCCGCCGGTGCGGGATTCCGTGGAACATTCATCCTCGTCCAAAACGGCTTCGTGCCGACCATCAACAACAGCATCGGGTTGGGCGTCGGCGCCGACGCCTTCTTCCCAGCACGGGGCTCGGTTCCCTTCGTCGTCCCGGTGGTCATGCAGTGGAACTTCTGGCTTTCGACGCACTGGTCGGTCTTCGGCGAGCCGGGCGTGGCGGTGGCCTTCGGCTCCCGGGACTACGTCGTCCCAACCTTCAGCGCGGGTGGCCGGTACCACTTCAACGAACGAATTGCGCTGACGATGCGTCTTGGGTACCCGGCCTTGACGGTGGGCGTGTCTTTCTTCCTTTGAGACGCGGCCCGCCGCGATGACGCGCCGTGGGGGCGCTATCCTCACTTCGTGACGCCCTCGCGCTGCGTGCTCGCTCGGCTTGCGCCGCTATGTGCGGCCCTTGCAGCGAGCGCCGCCCACGCCGAGCCCGCGCGGTCCTTTTCCTTCTCCTACGCCGACGAGGCGTTGCTTGGGGCGACGGGCGCCAAGAGCTCATGGCTCCACTTGGCCGGCGACGCCAACCGAGACCCACTTCCGCTCGTCGTGTTTTTGCACGGCTTGAACTTCGTGCCGCAGAAGCACCTGTGGTTCGGCGGCGGACGCGCCGACCTTCGCCCCACCTTCGAGCGTGTGGCGCGGACCGTCGGTCCGTTCTTGGTCGCTGCGCCGAGTCAGCTTAAGGACAGCGGCGCGGCAAGGACGCTGTGGCTGGACTTCGACCTCCCCACCTTCGTCGAAGCGACGGCGCTCGCCGCGCAAGCCGCGGGCCACCGCGTTGACCGCGCGCGCGTGTTCTTGGTCGGCCATAGCGGCGCCGGCTGCAGCAGCGAGACAGGGCTCTTCGTGCCCATGACTCGCGACGACGAGATCCCCGCAGCAATCCTTGCCATCGACACGTGCCAAGACGAGGAGATCGGACGCGCGGCGGCGCGCACCAACCGGCCGGTGCTTTTTGCGTGGCAAGACCTTGAATGGCCCCGCGACGTTCTCGCGCTGGCACACGGCTTCGAAGAGGAGGCGCCTCCCTTTTCATCGTTCACGTTGGAGAAAGTCGCCGTTTACGGCGCCGACGCTCACAACGCCATCGTGCCCATTGCGCTCGAGGAGATCTTGCCGCGGCTCCTCGCACGGGAGCGGGCGCGACTCCGAGCCATCGAACGTTGATGACCGCGAAGCGACCCACCGAGGCCGTTGGGGCTGCTGGGACCACTCGCGGCTTTTCCACTTGTGCAAAGCCGCCGAAAGGCCAACCCTGCGAGGGTGACGGCGAAAACTCCACTCGCGACCGCAGCTGCAACCTTTGAGCACGACCTCATCCGCTACGACGAGCTCGCCGTGGAGCTAGCGGCCATGCCGCTCTCTTCGCAGAAGAGCCTTGCACGCGCCACCAAGCTCCTCGAGGAAGCGGCGGCCTGCGAGCAGCGCTTGGGCCACGACGTCGAAATGCTCATGACGGCGATGCAAGGTGCCCGAAACCGGCAGCAGGGTGCTGCCGAGAAGACGCTCGACGTGGCGCGCCGCATCGAGAGTCGCATGGCGGAGCACGCGGTCGTGATGCAGCGCTTCGTGGCGCTGGCCGAACGCGCGAAGCGGGCCACGCAGCCCGTTGCCGACCTCGTCGAAGGCGGCAACGAGTCGACCGATGGACCGACGCTGAAGAAGCGCCTCGGCGACGCGCAGACAGAAATGAACGACGTGGTCGCCGAAGCCGAGCGCATGATCGCGGAGGCGGCGCAGGCTGGCTGGCAGGACGTGGTTCGCGAAGCCGATAGCCTGAAGCAGAAGCTCATGACGACGCGGAACCGCGTCGCCTTGGCCCATCGGAAGGTTTCGGAGAAGGCGCCGGTCTAGGCGAGACGCGCGGACGCGCAGTGCGAGGGCGGACGCGCCAGGCCCTACCTCGCGAGGTGCTACGCGGCGACCTCGCGACCGTTCCACAGATCCGGTGGATCGGGAGCTAGCGTCGGTGGGGGCGACAGATCGGGCGCCGGAGGGACGCTTCCCGCGAGGAATGTGAAGAGGGGGTTCCGGCGGACAAGTTCAAAGAACGTCGGCAGCGTCTCGCGAAGGTTTCGGTCACACGGGATGTCGGTCTGGATCGCGAGCTGCGTCAGCGGACCCTTAAGGTACGTGAGGGTGATCGACTCCGCCGCGTCCTGCACGGTTCCCGCCTCGTCGCCTTCGGGAAGCAGGTCTTCTAACAGGGGGGCGAGCGCTTCGTGCCCGAGGCGCGTCAGCTCGACGATGCGGTAGCGACGATCCGATGGGTGCGGGCGCCGTTGCACCAAGCCAAGACCTTCGAGAGCCTTCAGCATTCGACTGACCACGGGAGCGCTGACGCACATCTCGCGAATGATGCCAGACTGAAGCATCGGATGATCGCGAAGCAGGAGCATGAGATCGGCGCGGGCGGGAGTCAGCTTCGCGACCAAGGCGAGCTGCCGAGCCCAGTGGCCCGCCAAGAGGGTCGCGCGCTTGAACGTAAGTCGTAGGGGCGGGAGCATGGCTCTCGCAAGGCACGGTCCGCGCCAACGCGCGCGCGCCCGCCCGGCCGGCGGGGGCGCTGGCGCGGACCAATCTACTTTGCATGCTAATTGACGAGCCGCTGCGCCCGGCCCCGCCGCCCGCCGAGCCGCGCTCCCCGCTTACCGCAGCGGCGGCGCACCCTGTCCATGGCCAGCTCTGGACGGCCGGCGGCCAGCAGCACCACTTCCGCGCCGCCACACGTCGGCGACAATTCCGCGGCTGGCGGCGCGCCCCCGCATCACGGCGGGCATTCCTGTAGCGACGTCACCTCCGGCCGCCTTGCCGGGGCGGACGACGCTCGTCAGATCAGCGGGGCCTAGTCGGACCTCGCCCCCGGGAACTCCACCGTCAGCGCCTCCGCGAGCGTCGTGGTCACGCAATCGAGCGGCGAGCCGTCCTCCCAGACAAAGCACGAAAAGTCGATGGCACCACCTAGCGCGATCATCGGGTGATGCCACGTGCCCGGTGCGTACGCGACGCCGCGCCCCCCCTCCACCAAGAAGGCTCGCGCCGTCTCGAGGCGCGGCTCGTCGTCGCCTTCGGCCACAACGACGAGGAACGCGCCCGGCGTCATGGGCACGAAGAGCTGCGTCGAAGCGGGATGTTTCTCGAGCACGGAAAGGCGGAGCGGCTGGGCGAAGGGGCGGCAGCGAAAACACGCGACGTTGAGCTTCGCTTGCGGCCGCGCGTTGACGAGGTCGACGAGGTAGTCACGTCGCTCGGCGGTTCCCAGGTTGGCCGCCGCGGCGACGCGGTCCTCACGATCCGCAGCAACGACATCGCCAAACGGGGCAAACGCTTGGTGGGTCAGGGGTTCGACCATGAGCTTCATGGGCGCCTCAGGCTCGTGGGCAGGTGCCCACCTTCGTCGGTGAAGCCGTATTCGGACGCGAGCTCGGCGACCACGAGGACCTTGCCGCTCCTGCCAAGGACGCGTTCGTCGGCCGCCAAGGCCGCCACGGCGCGCCCCGAAAAGACGGGCGACTCACTGTTCGAAAGGTCGAATCCAACGCCGTCTACGTCCGCGAGCACCCGCTCGGTCTTGACGATCCCCGGGTAAAGCGACACGACCGCGACGCCATGAGGACGAAGCTCCTTCGCGGCGTCGCGCGAGAAGCGATCGACGCCAGCTTTACCAACGCCGTAGGCCGTGTTGATGGCGTAGTGGAGTCCGCCAAAGCTCGAGACGTTGACGATGAGCCTCGAACGATGCGGCAGCGCCGTGGTTGCGAGCATCAGCGGAACGCCATACACGCTGGCGACGTAATGCGAGCGGAGCCCAACCTGATGCATCGTGTCCCACGTCGATAGCGGCAGTTCCCAGAAGGAGCGCGCCAGCGGCGGCGCCGGCACCGCAAACGCGTTGTTCACCAGCACATCAAGACGGCCGAACCTCTCCCGAACCCACGCGAAGAGCGCGGCGACCTCGTCGTCCTTTGCGTGGTCACATCGGCACGCTACGCCGCGCCCGCCGCGGGCCGTGACAGCATCGGCTGTCTCGGTGAGCGTGCCCGGAAGCGCGCCGCCGCCCTCGCTCGTACGACCGGTAACCACCACCGTCGCGCCCGCCTCGCCGAGACCGAGCGCGATCCCTTTGCCGACGCCGCGCGACGCGCCCGTGACGACGGCGATGGCGCCTTCGAGGGGAAGGCTCATAGCTGCGAGGTGTCCGATTCGACGCCAAGCATGACGCGCCCGGCGAGCGTCCAGACGGGCTCGGCGACCATCATGTGCTGCGTCGCCACGTGGACGTCCTGGAACTGACGCTGGAGCGGGTGGTCTGCGTAGATGGAGCTCCCGCCGGCGGCGCCGTAGACGAGATCCACAGCCGCTGCCGAGGCGCGCACGGCGTTGGCCGCCGCGAGCCGTAGCGTGGCGCGCTTCGGCACGGAGACCGCGCCTTCTGCGCGTGCCTCCGCCTCTGCGTCGGCCACCGCAACAGCAACGAACGCGCGCGCGGCGCCTAACGCCGCGGTCGCTTCTGCGAAACGCAGGTGCACCGTTTCCCGTTGGTTGAGGGCGCGCTTGCTCCCGCCAGGCGTCTTCTTCGCCGCCAACTCGGCGAAGGCGTCGAGCGCGGCACTCGCCACCCCCATGGCGACGGCCGCGATGCCAAGGGAGAGGAGGCCAAAAAAGGGAAACGCATAGAGCGGCCCACCGTGGCGCGGCTTCGCGCCGAACAGCGAGAGCGTTCGAGCGTCCGGCACGAAGACCGACTCGGCGACCATGTCATGGCTGCCGGTGCCACGCAGGCCCGCCGTGCGCCACGTGTCGACAACGTGCATGTCCTTCGGGGCGACGAGCACGTGGCTGACCCGCGGCGCTTGCCCTTCTTCCTTCACGACGACACCCGCAAGGCGAACGGTGGCGCGCTCCGAACCACTGGCAAAGGGCCACCGACCCGATACGCGCAAGCCTCCCGGCTCCACACTCGCCGTTCCGATGGGTGCGAACACGCCGGACGGCACGACGTCTTTCGGAAAGACTTCGCGCGCGGCATCTTCCGGAAGGAGCGCCGCAACAAGCCCCGTGGTGGCACCGACCATGACGCACCATGCGGCCGACCCATCGGCTTTGCCCAGGGCTTCAAGCACCGACACGAAGACCTGCGGGGGCACCTCTTCGCCGCCGACAGCCTTCGGGATCAGCATGCGATAGAAGCCTGCCTCAACGAACGCATCGACGAGCGGCGCCGCCAAACATCGCGCGGAGTTGGTCTCGGCCGCGTGGGCTCGAACGGTCGTGTCGAGTCGCCGCGCGGCAGCGAGCGTTGGGTGCGTGTCTTCGATTCGCATGGCCACGATGATACCCATGCCGCCGCCCGCCGCGCAGAACGAGTCGCATCGCACGGTCGCCTGGCAGCGACGCTATCGCGTGAGCCACCACGCGGTCGCGAGCGCCCCTACGATCAGCGCGACGGCGCCATAGAGCCACCGCCATGGACGGGACGCGTCGGTGAACGGCTCGAGCCGTGCCAGCGCGAGCTCCATGGCGCGCGCCGACGGGTAGCGCTCCGCGGGGGCCGCCAAAGCCCGGTTCACAATGCCGGCGAGGGCGCGCGGCAGGCGCGGGGCGAACGCCCGTACGTCGGGCGCCTTGGTCGTGGCCACCGCGACCAGCATGGCTTGCGCATTCGGGGCAACGTGCGGCGTTCGGCCCGTCAAGCACTCGAAGAGCACCACGCCGGCCGAGTAGACGTCCGCCCGCGCGTCAACGTCGGCGCCACGCGCTTGCTCGGGCGCAACGTAGGCGGGCGTGCCGAGCACGATGCCCGGCTCGGTGAACGCGAGCGACGACGCTTCCTTCGACATGCCAAAGTCGACGAGCTTCGCGCATTCGCCGCCCGGCCCCGCTTCGACCAAGACGTTTTCGGGCTTGAGATCCCGATACACGGCCCCCGTCGCATGCACCGCCTCGAGCCCCACGAGCACCTGCCGCACGAGTCGCACCGCCCGCTCGACGGGCAGACGCGGGCCCGCGAGCAACGCCCCGAGATCGCGGCCCCGCACCAGCTCCATCACGAGGTACGGTCGGTCGCCGTCGCGTCCGAACTCATGGACACGGACAACGTGGGCGCTTTCAATGCGCTTGGCGACCGCAGCCTCGCGCTCGAAGCGCGCCACGACGTCCGGCTCGGCCGAGAGCGCGTCGTTCAGGACCTTGATGGCGACGTGGGGCTCACCTGAGGAGCCCTCACGAACGCATTCGTACACAACCCCGCTGCCGCCCTCGCCAATCAAGGCGACGACGCGATAAGGACCAATCCGCGTGAGAAGTGGACGCGTCGGAACTCTATCAGCGCTCAGCCCTTGACGAGCTTGGCCACACCGGCGCTCAGGCGCCCGATGGTGCGTGACACGGTCTTCCTGTGGACCGCGCCCTTCGTGCCGGCCTTGTCGAGGGCCTTGATGGCCTTCTTGAGGGCCGCTGTCGCGCCTTCCTTGTTCTTACCGCTCACCTCGGCGCGCACGCTCTTCACGAGCGTACGGACGGTGCTCTTGACAGCGCGGTTACGAATGGTGCGCTTGACGCGCTGGCGATTACGTTTTTCGGCGGACGGATGATTGGCCACGACAAGTCCTTCGGTTGGGTGCGGCACTCTATTGAAACCATGGGGCCTGTCAAGCCCGGCTCACCAAAGGTGGCCCATCCGTCGCCGCTCGCGCCGCGGTGGGCCTCCCTTCGCCGCTCACCTCGGCGCGACCCAAGCCCCTAGACAAGCGAGGGAAACGCGATCGGCGCGAAGGCGACGGCGAAAACGAGGGCCGTGGGCGCGAGCGCCCCGAGGGCGGCGACGACCACCAGCAGCGCGATTCCCGCGGCGAGCGCCGGCTCAAGGAGCGACGCGGCGCCCGAAGCTCGGGCGACCAGGTAGCCGCTCACGGGAAACGACAGGAGAAGTCCCAAACCGAGGAGCGCGACAGGCGCCGTGGTCCGTAGGTCGCGCTCGTCAACCGCCGCGAAATCCACGTGCGCGTAGTGCCCAACGGCAACGGCCACGGCGAGCCCGAGGAGCATGCTCCCGAGCGTCGTGAGCGCGCCGAAGCCGATCCAACGAAAGAGGACCGGCTGGTCGGCGTGCGTGAGCGCGGCCCGCACGGCCTTGAAGCTCGGCGGGCGCGGCAATTCGACCGAGAGTCGCGACAGGCGCGAGCGACGGCTCGAGGCCTTGTCGTCGCGGGCCCGGAGGTCGCGCGCACCGAGCCACGTGATGAGCGCCATGGCGGCCAAGAGCGGGGCGGCGCCCAAGAGCGCGCCCGGACCCCGCCCGTAAACGAAGTGAAGGTAGAGGCCGTGCATGAGGGTTGCGGCGAGCCACGCCGCGGGAAACACGGAGCGTCGCGTGCGATCAATGCGGGCACGCCCCAGGGCGTAGCCCCAAGAAACGGCGAAGAACACGTGAGCCGGCAGCGCCAGCGCCGCCCTCAACGTGCCGATGGCGGTGGGCGTGGCGCGAAGCATGAGAGCGCTCTCGATGGCCGCGAAGCCCAGGGCCGCGGCGGCTGGGTAGACGAGGCCGTCGTAGGCTTCGTCGAAGTGGCGCGAGCGGAATGCGGCCCACGTGGCGGCGACCTTCGCGGCCTCACGGAGGGGCGCGGCCACCGCGAAGGTGAAGACCAGCGCGTCGCGTTCCCCAGCGATCCGCGTCTCGAGGGCGAGCCCCGTCAGGGCCGCGGCCTTCCGTTCCAGCGTGAGCGCGCCGAACGCGAAGAGCGCCCCCAGCGCAAAGGTCAGCGCGACCAGCCACCGCGGCTCGCGATCGCGATCGCTGCGGTAGACCAGCAGCGCGAAAACGATCGCCGGCACCAGCGAAGGTGCGAGCCACAGGAGAGGCCCAAACACGGCGAAACTGTACCGCGATTCTCCGTGCAACCCGAAAAAGCGGCCCTCGAAAGCGGCGTTGCCGTGCAAGCCGGGTCCACAATGCGGTAGATCCACGCCTGCCCATGACCCTCCCGAGCGCGGCGCCTACGGTTCTCCTCACGGTCGACGACCGCACGCTGGCGGGCCACGTTGCGCTACCGCTCGCGCCGGGGACGGTGGCCAAGGCTCAACAGGCCGCGCTCGATGCGGCGCTCGCCGGCCCCCTCGCCGACCGCGCCGCCGACCTCGGCGCCGTGGTCGCCGCGCCACCGCATCGCTTCGCCAAACCGCTGCCGGGAAAGGACGAAGAGGGGCGCACCCGCTTTGCCGTCCGCGGTCGCGTCGAAGGCGGACTGCTCGTTCCGAATCGCTCCTAGGGTGGTCCCTCTCGACGTGCCGGCGGTCGTTGATTCGCCGCGCGACCGCTCAGCGCGTGAAGACCGCGGGCGCGTCTGACGAGCCCAGTTGGCGAGGGGCGCGGAGCGACGCGCTGGCTTCGTCCTCGTCGTCGCCAAAGCCCATGTTGAGCACGGCGGTCCACGGCAGAACGCCGTCGTCGGCGTGATTGACGAGACCAATCTGCAGCCCGCGGAGGCGCTTGGCCTGGTTGAAGAGGCCGATCTGCACGCCGTGGATCTCGTTCGCCATATTGGCCACGCCCACTTGCGCACCAGAGGCATTCTTCGCAAAGGTAGCGGCCCCCACCTGCAGGCCCGTGTGTTCCTTCGTGGAGATCACACCGAGGCCCGCCTGAATACCGACCGACTCCTTGGAGAAGATGACGCCGCCGGCCTGGAGGAGGCCCGTAAAGTCTTCCGACCCAACAGCGAACCCGCCGATCTGCGCGAGGCCGACGAACTCGCGGGCGTAGCTGGCAACACCAAGCTGCGCGAGCCCCGTGAACCGACCGGCGACGGAAGACACGACGCCCGCCTGCGTGACGCCGTAGAACCTCGCGTTGTCGGAGTGCCCGAAGAGCGAGCCCACGGTGTTGAAGGCGCCGACCTGCGCGACGCCCGCAAAGGTCCCCATGTCGACGTTGGCAGGCCCCACTTGGACAACACCGGCGAAGCGCTCGTCGGTGCGGTTGAAGAGCCCCACCTGCGTGATGCCGCCGAACGTGTTGGCTCGATTGTATCCTGCAACTTGAAAGAGACCGTGCGCGTCGCCGGCGCGGTTGAACGCGAGAGCGAGCTGACCGATGCCATAGAAGGTGCGGGCCCGGTTCTCGGAGAGACTGATCTGCATGCCGCCGACGTGGAAGTCGGCGAGGTTGCGGCCGAGCCCGAGCTGGAACGCACCCACGTGCGTGCCCGCGTCGTTGCGCACCGCCGAGAGCGAGAAGACGCCGTAGAAGCGCTCCGTGCGGGCGTGCGCCAGGGCGAGCGTAGCCACACCGCCAAACGTGCCGATGCGCGGTCGAAGGCCCGCGTGCAAGACAGCCCAGTCGCCGGCCGGCGCCGTGGCGATGGGCGCATCGCCGCCGCGGTACACACGGGGGCTCTCTTCGGGGAGCACGGTCAACGGGTGCGGCGACGCTTCCGAAACGCCGTTCGCCGTCACGGCGTCGCGCGGTGTGGCGTCGCGGGGGGTGGCGTCGCGGGGGGTGGCGTCACGGGGGCCGGCCGCCTTGGGCGGAACCGCGACCGGCGCGCCGGCCGCGGGCGTCGTGCCGATGTCGTCGGCGTCGGCGTACGCGAGCGTCGGGGCGACGAGAAACGAGAGGGCGGCGGCCGAGGCAAAAATCGTATGGGAAGTGCTCATTTGCCCTCCTAAACGCGCGCCCCGCCGGGACCTTACAGCGCGCGAGGGAATCATTTCCCCTGCGCCGTGGCGGAATTGCCCCCATGCCGCCCACGGCCTCGCGCCGTCCTTGATAAGGTCTCGTCCCCCATGGCGCGAGGAGAGGAAGCCAGCCGGACCGTGTCGACGCGCGCGTGGCCCCCGACCGTCGTCGTCGTCCATCCGCGCGAGCGACGGAGCAAGTGCAGCGTCCGCGCTCTTCGCGATCGCGACGGGTTTGCATTCTGCAACTTTCCTCACATGCCCTACGCCCTCGGCGGCTACGTGAGGCTCGGCCTCGGCGGGCCGCTCCTCAGCGATGCCGACGGCGCGAGCGGCCTGCTCGTGCTCGACGGCACTTGGCGGCACGTGCGGCCCATGGAGAAGATCTTCGCGGATGCCCCCGTCCGAAGCTTGCCGCCGCTCGTGAGCGCGTACCCGCGCACGAGCAAGCAGTTCGGCGATCCCGAGGGCGGGCTCGCGACCATCGAGGCGATCTACGCGGCGTACCGCATCCTCGGCCGCGACACGGCGGGGCTGCTCGATCACTACCGCTGGGCCGACGCCTTCGTCGCGGGCCTACGCGAGTTCTCTTAGCCAAGCTGGAGAAGCGCCCAACGGCGCTCGTCGTTTGCAAATTGAGAGCGCGCGACGCAGGGCTGACGCGACTATGCCCGCAATGTCGCGGCATGGCGCGACGGCACGACTCGTGCGTACGGGCGCTCACCAGAACGGAGCCCGACCCATGATGCGTCAGATATTGTTCGTAGCGATGAGCCTTGGCCTAGGTTCCCTTTCGCTTGGGTGCCAGTCGGCGGAAGCGCAACAGAAGGCGGCCAACCAGGCGCAGGAGAAGGCCGACCAAGAGCGCGACGCCGCCGATCAACGGGTCATCGCCGCCAAGGCCGTGGCCGATCAAGACTTGGCGAAGGCGCACGCGGAAGCGCTTCGCGACACCGAGCGCGCCCAAGGGAAAGCCGACAAGGCTCAGGGCGAAGCGACGGAATCGCTGCTCCAAGGTCGTGGCGAGCGCGCGCAACGCGCCCAGAAGGTCCTCGACGATCTGCTGAAGCGACGACAGGACGTCCAGGCGCGGCTGTCGCAGCTGACGGAGCCGGCGCCGGTGATTCGCGCGGCGCTCAAGGACGTTCAAGAGAAGGAAGTTCTCGTGAGGTCCGAAGTGCGAACGCTCGAATCCGCCTCGGCGACTACGCTCGACTACGTCCAAGCCAAGCTCGATCGGCAGCTCGCCGACTTGCAAGGCGCCGTGCGCGATCTCGAGGCGCGCGTGACCGAGCGAAGGTAACGGCAGAGGACGTGACGTTCGAATCGCGTGGGTCGGTCCTCGACTCACGCTATTCGACGTTGCGCGCGCGGTAGACGCCGTCGGAAGCGGCGATGTAGAGATCACCTCCCGTCGGCGTGGAGACGAAGAGCAGATCCTGGATGCCCGTCAGAGACGGAGGGGCGGCGGGAACCGGCACGACTGCGCGCGTCGCTCGGTCGACCGCCAACAATCCGCCCGAACGCGTCGACAGGTAGATTCTCTTCGTTCCAACGGCGATGCCGAGCAGCGATTGGCCTGGCAGGGCGCCGGCGTCGGTGAGGGCGCCTGTCCGGCCGTCGGGGTCCAACGCGAAGGAGCGTAGGCCGCCCTGGGCGGCGACGAAGATCTCTGCGGCTGTCGCCTCCGCGTAGCCCGGCTGGTCCACAGCAACCGCCGGAAGGTTGACCCTCGGCCGGACCTCGGCCACCGACGGAAGCGTGATTGCGGCGTGGGGATACGGCGCGCCGCCCTCGGACGAGCGAGTCGGATAGCCGGCGACCCCGAGGGTCTGCACCGTCGGGCAATCGGCTGCATTCGTAGCAAAGTAGTCCGCGGTGAACTCACGCCTCGCCACGGGGCACCCCGAGCCGACGACGAAGATGGCAAAGTCGGCGTCGAGCGGCACAGCGGCGAGGCCGCGGGGCTCTTTGAAGACTTCGAAGAGCGGCAGACTGGTCACGGTCGGCGCTGCCGAATCGAGCTCAGCCCAAGCCACGTAGAAGACGCCCGCGTCCTCCGACCAGTAGAGCCGGCTCGGCGTCGCCGCGAACCCGTAGACCTGCGGGCGCGAGAGGACGCGCGTCGGAGCCACGATGATGGCCGCGTCGCCTTTGGCCGGTGGGCCGCAAGCGTCGCCGACGCAGAAGCCCGGCTCGTCGACCGCCGCCGGAACGCATCGACCGCGAGCACAGGTCGTGCGTTCGTCGCAGGGAACGTCAGCGCACGCCTGCGAGAGCTCAATCGGCAGTTCGAGCCCCTGGTGCGGCACGAACCGCAGGCGACGTCGCGCGACGATGCACCCCGCGTAGCTTGGCCCCGCGCAAGCCTCCGCGCGCGCGCCGACGCCGCCGACGACCGAGAGCGTGACTTCCTCGTCTTTCGCGCCGCTCGGCGCCAGCACCAGCGTTCCCACGAGGTGCGGAGCTGGCCCTTCGGAGCAGGCGAACGTGACGGCCAGCGGCGCATCCTTCGCGATGCCGCCGTGGATCGCAACGCCCTGCCTTGCGACGACACCGCAGGGAACGTCGGTGGAGACGACGACCGTGATCTGCGTGGGTCCCAAGCACGCGAAAGCGCCAAGCGCGAGCGCGGTCAGCGATGCTCCGCCAACGGCGATTGAGTGCGCAGCGCCCAAAGTGCCATCACGATAGCAAGGACGAGCCCGAGCAGGGCGGTTGCGCGCTTTAGCCGCGGGGCTTCGTCTTGCCCGGCGTGGTCTCTTCCCCGCGGGCGCCGATATCTCCCCCCATGACACCGATCTCTTCGTCCAGCTCTTGGTCGTGGGCTTCGTCCCGATCGGCCTGCTCATCCATCGCCTCGCCGGCGATGGCGCCGGCGATCCCGCCGATGACGGCTCCGGCGAGGGCCCCGGGAGGGCCGGCGAGAGCCCCCGTTGCAGCGCCTGCGGCAGCACCCGCGAGGGCCACTTCGCGAACGCGATTGGCGTGGTGACGGAGCTTCTGCTCGTGCAGTTCAAGCTCTTCTTCGTCGGCGGTTCGCTGGGCAGCGTCGTCCGCCTTGGCGTCGTTCGGTTTGTTCGTCATGACGGAACTCCTCGCGCCGGACGAGCACCTTTCGTGCCGCCGCCCGGGAAGCCGGTTTGCGGCCGACAAGGCCAGGGGACCGACGCAGTCGCTGCGCCCTCGCGCGGTCCGGCGCAAAGGCTGCGAACGCCAAAAGAGCAGCGCCCTTGGCGCCTCCTTGGAATTGGCGCAACGTCGCCGGCTCGCAGGTCGGCGTAGCGGGGTGTCATGGCGAACGAGGTTCATCTGTTTCCGGAGCTCCTTGAGGGGGAGCTGGTGGCCCGCTACGCGCGGTTCCTCGCCGACGTGCGCCTCAAGAACCGGCGCGTGGTTCGCGCGCACTGCGTCAACTCGGGCCGCATGGAGGGGCTCGTGCGACCGGGCGCACGCGTTTGGCTGAGCCGGGCCGCGTCGAAGACCCGGAAGCTGCGCTACACGTGGGAGCTCATCGAGGAGCCGAACGCCACCAACAGCGCCGAGCGTTTGCTCGTCGGAGCCAACACGGCGCTGCCGAATCGGCTCGTCGGCGCGCTGCTCGCGGAGCGACGCATCGCGGGCTTCGAAGATGTCACCAGCATCCGACCCGAGCAACCCTACGGCCGCGGGCACCGCATCGACTTTCTGCTCGAGCGGGGTCCCAGAGCCCTGCCGCACTACGTCGAGGTCAAGAACTGCCACCTCGTTTACCCCGACGGCGGCGCCTACTTCCCCGACTCGACGAGCGAGCGTGCCACGCGACACGTCCACGCGCTCACGCGGCTCGCGAAGCGCGGCGTCCTGGCGACGGTCATCTTCACGGTGCAGCGAAGCGACGGCCGCTTCGTGCGCCCAAGCCAACACCACGACCCTGCGTTCGCTCGAGCGCTCCGCCAAGCGACACGGTCCGGCGTCACGGTGCGGGCGCTCTCCTTCGACGTCTCGCTCCGCGGGCTCACGTACTTGGGCGAACTCCCCGTCGACGTTGAGCGCTACGACACGCGGACGCTGCTGCCTTGGGCGCTCGCCCTCAAGAGCACGTCCGGATGGAAGTCACGTGTGCCTCGGTAGCGGCTCACGAAGGGCGCCACCGCTCGGTCAGTCGCGGAAGTATTTGTCGTACGCCTTCCGCGCGTCGGCCTCCTTGAGCTCTACGTTCGGCGTGATCATGACGCTCGGCGCGACGGCCTGCACCGTCGGCTTGAGGCCGCCGAAGGCGCAGTTGTATCGGTCCGCCGAGAGGAGGCCTCCCTTCTCGACGTCGCAGCGGAACTTCACGCCGTCGTTCTCGTAGGTGCGGTCGGCCTCCGGCAAGGCCAACGCGATGGCCTTCGCCACGGGCCCCGTAAGCATGAACTGCGACGACGGCCAGTCTTGTCGTTGGAGCCAGTTGAGCGTGCACGCCTCGTGCGTGCAGACGATGCCGAAGAGGCCGGGCCCTGACACCTTCGCACCGCCGGAGACGACGGAAGGCAGGACGTTCAGCTTGTTGTAGAGCTCGGCCACGTTGTTCGTGAGCGGCGCTTGGCTCAAGTAAATCGGCGCCAGTTCGACCGCGCCTTCGGCGGTATCGCTCTCCGCGTCGACGTCGGCAGAGCAAGCGGTCACGGCGACGAGGAGCGCGACGAGGCTTCGCATGGCCGCTCTCCTGCAGCTCGCGTGCCTGCGCGGGTCGCTACAATTCGGCTCGGTTTACGGTCGCATCGGACACCGAGTGGATCGGTCGGCCGGCGGCAAGGCGCTCCAGAACAAAAACGCCCGCCACGCTGCGCGGTCTTTGTCGGCGCCGGCGACCCAGGTCATCCGAGCGTGGGCGCTTGAAACAGCCAGCCAATGGCGTAGCCGGCCAGCGCACTCACCAGACCGATCACTGCGAGCTCGACGCCGCTGCGAAGCGGAGCGCCGACGGTGATGCGCGCCTTGTAGACGCCGAAAGCGAAGAGCGTGACCGCCGACAAGGCCAAGGACGCCGCGATGCCAGCGCCGACGCCCAAGACCACGAAGGGCAAGAGCGGCAGGATCGAGCCGATGAGCGCAGCCGCGCCGACGATGGCCGACGTGCGAAGGTTCTCGCGCCGGGTGATCGGCGCGAGCTTGTGCTCTTCCGAGAGCATCAGCGCAACCCAGGTCTCGCGATCGCTCGTCACCGTCGCGACAATGCGCTCGAGCAGCTCCCCGGAGAACCCCTTGCGAACGAAGATCGACCGCACCTCATCGCGTTCGAGGTCGGGCACCGCGTCGATGTGGCGATGCTCGCGCGCGCGCTCGCTCTCGTATTGATCGTTGGCTGCTGCCTTGGAGGTGTAGGCCACGGCCGCCATCGACACGGACTCAGCGACGGCCGCGGCGAGCCCCGCCGCGAGCACGATGCGCACCTGGGACGTCGCCGCCGCCACGCCAAGGAGAACGCCGAGCACGTTGACGAGGCCGTCCTGGCCGCCGAGCACGACGGGTTCGAGCCACGAAGCCTGCCCGTGCCGGTCCACCACGTCGTGGTGATGGCGGGCATCGTCTGCGCGAGGCACCGGGGCTCGTTCGGCGGGCATGCGCGGATCATCGCGCCCCCCGCACGGCGGCGCCATCTCCATGTTCGGCCGGGCCGCGTGCGAGTCGGAGGCGCCGCTGCCGAGGCGGCGGCGCGACCCCAGACGTCACCACCATGGAGCCCCGTCGCATCGTCCGAGTTCTCCCGTCGACCCGCACCCTCGAAGGCGGTGGGTTCGTCGTGCGCCGCCCCTTCCCGGTTCGCGGCATCGACCACGTCGACCCGTTCCTGCTGCTCGACGAGCTGGGTCCCGTCGACTATGCCGCCGGCCGCGCCGTCGGTGCACCGGACCACCCGCATCGCGGCTTCGAGACGGTCACCTACGTGCTTGACGGTGAGGTGGAGCACGAAGACTCGGCGGGGCACCGCGGCTTCATCGGCAAGGGCGACGTGCAATGGATGACCGCCGGCGCCGGCATCGTGCACAGCGAGATGCCCTCGCGACGGCTGATGGAACGGGGCGGCCGGATGCACGGCTTTCAGCTGTGGGTGAACTTGCCTTCCAAAGACAAGATGATGGCGCCGCGCTACCAAGAAGTGCCGGGCGCAAACATCCCCAAGGCGACCTCGCACGACGGTCTCGCGTCCGTCGCGGTCATCGCAGGCACGGCGCTCGGCGTAAGCGCCGTCATCGATACCCGTACGAAGGTCGCCTACCACGACTGGACCCTTCAACCCGGCGCCCGCGTGGAGCTCGATCTCGACGACGCGATGCGCGGCTTCGCCTTCGTCTTCGCCGGGCGCGCCAGCGTGGCGGGCACCGAGGTCGACGACGGCTCATGCGCTCTCTTCGAGGAGGGCGGAGCGCTCGCGCTCTCGTGCGACGCCGAGGCGAAGGAGCCGGCGCGCCTGCTGCTCATCGCTGGCGAGCCGCTCCGAGAGCCGGTGGCCCGCTACGGCCCCTTCGTGATGAACACGACGGCTGAGCTCGAGCAGGCGTTCAACGATTATCGAAGCGGAAAAATGGGCGCGATCGAACGCGAGCACTAGAGCGTATTTCACAACCACGGCCCCCTCGACAAAGCCCGGGCCGTGCTTACCGATAAGAGGGCATGTTCCCCGTCCGAAGCAGCGTCACGGGAGTCCGCGGGGCCAAGGTGACCGTGGCCTTGGCGCTCGCCAACGTGCTCGTGTTCCTGTTCGAGACGAGCTTGCCGCCCGAGAGTCTCGACGCCCTCGTCGGCACCTTCGGCCTCTTGCCCGCTCGCTCAACGGCGCTCTTCGTCCACGACCCGCTCGACATCGGCGGGTGGCTGCTCCCGGTGCTGACCTCCGCGTTCCTCCACGGCGGCTGGGCGCACCTCGTCGGCAACGTGCTCTTCCTCTGGGTCTTCGGTCGCGCCCTCGAATCGCGCCTGGGTCCCGCCAAGCTCGCGCTGCTCTACGGCCTCTCGGCCATCGGCGCCGCGCTCATGCAGGTCTTGGCCTCGCCCTTCTCGAACATCCCCATGATCGGTGCGTCGGGCGCCGTGGCCGGACTCCTTGGAGCCCACCTGCTCCTCTTCCCAAAGGCCCGCGTCACGGTGCTCTTCCCGGTGTTCATCTTCCCGCTCTTCTTTGAAGTGCCGGCCTTCTTGTTCCTCGGCGTGTGGTTCTTGGAGCAGCTCTTCGCGGGCGCCTGGCTCTCCCTCTCGCCGCTCGCGGCGCAGGCTGGCGGCGTCGCGTGGTGGGCGCACGTCGGTGGCTTCGTGGCCGGCGCAGTGGTCATTCTGTCGATGGCGCTCGAACGAGCGCGCGCCACGTCTCGTCGGGCTGCGCGACACGTGCCGCCCACCGTGCTCCTCGACGAGCGAGGTCGACTCGTGCGCCACGTCCGCTTCTGAGAACCTCAGAAGGGCGTGTCGCGGACGATCTCTGGCCTCAAACGCGACCGGCTCGCCCGCTTCCTTGGGGCCGGCTTCTCCACGGGCGCGTCTCTCAGCTCGGCAGCCTCGACAACGACAGGCGCCGGAGGGCTAGGCGCCGTGAGGGGCTCGACCGGCGGTGGCGGTGGCGGCAGCAGCTTGGGCGCGGCGACGGCCTCTAGCATCGGCGAAGCCACCGACGGACTCTCCACCGTCGTCCGGCCGTGAGCGCGTGACACGTCGCGCTGCGCGAACGCGGCTGGAGCGGCCGCGCGTTGCGGCCCCGTCGCGCCAACGGCGCCGCGTCCCAGCCCGCCCGCCAAGAGGATGCCCGCGCTCGCGAAGAGCAAGAGGGCCGCGACGCTGAGGAGCCAGGACTGAAGGCGCCCTTGCTTGACGATCTCCTGGACCTCACGCTCGCCAGGCATCGTCGGCATCGGGGGACGCGAAGGGGCACGGCGCTCCCCAATCTCGACACCGGCGGCCACCACGACCGTGGGCTCTTCGGGCACGGGCCGCTCTTTGGCGACCGGCTCCCGTGGCCCGGCGGAGATGGTATGCGCGTCAAGCGTCGACATGCCCGCCACTCGATGAGGCAAGGACGATTCCAGCTGCCGAGCGCGGCCCAAACCCGCCGATTTCGGCACGGGCCGGGTCCATCGCAGCGCCCATCCGGATCATTCGCCCGTCGGGGGAATGCTCTTACATGCGCGCCATCTGCGGCAAAGTCCGGATTAATCCGTCAAAAGTGAACGCCCGCGTGCGCACCAAGCTTGAGCCCGAAGCCCGTCATGGAGGCGGCGTCGTTCAACGCCGGCTGCGGCGGGAGGCCTGGCTGCGGCGCTGCGTCGCGCGACAAGAGAAGCATCATCGCCGCGAGGTCTGCGCCGAGGGAAAACGTCGGCGTCACGTAGTAGTCAACGCCACCCGCGATGGCGACGTCGCCACCGGAGATGCCAACGTCTCCGCTGCCGTCGCAAGTCGGGCGACCGCACTCGATGTCTTCGCGTGGCTTTTGTCCGAACGTGTAGCCGCCTTGCAAGCCCACGTGCGGATCCCAGCGACCGACGGGTACGCGCAGCGCAAGCTCCCCACCGAGCTGCCACAAGGTTGCGTTCGACAAGACGAGCGCGCGCGCGCGCGGCCCGATGGTCACGATGAGGAGGCGTGCACCAAAGCCCACCTCGAGCGCGCCACCGACACCCGAGAGGTTGCGGAGCTGAAGGCCGGTCCCGCTGAGCGCATCGAGCGAAGCGTAGGCACCGCCAACGCCAGCTCGCGCGTAGAAGAACTCGAGCGTGCGTCCCGAGTCCTCGCCGTCGGATGTGGAGGCCGGCGCGGGGCCAACCGCTGGCTGCGGGCCATACGGGTACCCGCCTTGCGGGGCGGCGGCATTCGGCGTTGGACCGTAAGGCGCGCCTTGCGGCTGCATCGGTGCTGGCTGGCCGTACGGCGGCGGTCCGTAGGGCTGCGCATAGGGCTGCGGACCATAAACCGGCGGCTGTTGAGCCGAGGCCGATGGCGATAGCGCCGTGGTGAGAAAGAGCGCGACCCCAGCGAGCCAACCGGTGCGCCAACCGGTGCGCCAAGCAGTGCGTGCGTTCATTCGTCCTTCGATTCCGGCGGCTGGTGCCGCATCTCGTCGTCCGAGTCGTCGACCGGAACCGCGTACGCTTCCGTGAGCCACTTGCCGAGGTCGATGGCTTTGCAGCGCGGGGAACAGAACGGCATGGGACCTTGCATCCCGGGTGTGATGGCGGCCTTGCAGATGGGGCAGCGCATGACGCACGGACCAGCTTACTACGCTCACGCCGTCGCGACAGGAGGCGTGGGCTCGGCCGGCGGCACCATGGCCACCGGCTCGACGACAGGCGCCAGCACCGGCTGCTCTTCGCAGCTCTCGGCGAGCAGCTCAGCGATGTCGACCTGTCGAATCTTGTCTTCGAGGCTCTGGCTCTTCAAGCCGTCGGTCAGCATCGTCATGCAAAACGGACATGCGCTCGCGATGGTCGTGGCCTTGGTGTCGATGAGCTGAAGCGTGCGCTTCACGTTCACGCGGTTGGTGTTCTGCTCTTCCATGAACATCTGCGCGCCGCCGGCGCCGCAGCAGAGGCCCCGTTGCTTGGTCCAATACTCCGGCTCCACGAGCTCGACGCCGGGGATGCGACGCAAGATCTCCCGCGGCGACTCGTAGACGCCGTTGTAGCGGCCCAGGTAGCAGCTGTCGTGGTACGTCACGCGGCCTTCGGCGGCCTTCGTCGGGACGAGCTTCTTCTGCGCCAGAAGGCCCATCAAGAAGTCGGCGTGGTGGACGACCTCGAGCTCGATGCCGAAGTCCTTGTACTCGTTCTTGAGCGTGTTGAAGCAGTGGGGGCACGTCGTCACGACGGTGCGGGCGCCGCCTTGCTCTTTGTAGCCCTTGAGCGTCGCGACGTTGGCCTCGGCAAGCTGCGCAAACGCGAGCTCGTTGCCCGCGCGCCGCGCCGGATCGCCGGTGCACGTCTCCTCGGTGCCGAGAATCGCGAAGTCGACGCCGGCCTGCTTGAAGAGCTTCACCGTGGAGCGGGCGATGCGCTTGGCGCGATCGTCGTAGCTGGCGGCGCAGCCAACCCAGTAGAGGACCTCGGCCTTGGGGTTGTCGGCGAGCATGGGCACGTCGAGGCCGTCGGTCCACGCGGCGCGCTCGGTGCGCGCGAGGTTCCACGGGTTGCCGTTGATCTCGAGGGCCTCCAAAGGCTTTTGGAGCGTGTGCGGGAACTCGCCCTTAATGAGGACGAGGGCTCGCCTCATGTCGACGATCTTGTCGACGTACGAGATGAAGACCGGGCACTGCTCTTCGCAAGCGCGGCACGTGGTGCAGGCCCAGAGCACGTCGGGGTGAATGAAGTCCTTGATGTCGATGCCCTTGGCGCCGCCGTCGGCGGGGACCTCGGGCGTCGCCGCGGTCGACGCGGCCGCGCTCTCGCCTTCGCCTTCGGCAGCCGGCGTCGGCGTCGGCAGCGCCGGCGTCGCGCTTGCTTTCGCCTTGGCCGCGACGAGCTCACCGCTGCGCGAATAGAGGTGGTTGCGGAGGTCGAGCGTGAGGTGCTTCGGCGACAGGACCTTGTCGGTTCGGTGGGCCGGGCAGTTGTCGGAGCAACGACCGCACTCGGTGCACGTGTAAAAGTCGAGGATCGACTTCCACGTGAAGTGCTGAATGCGCCCCGCACCGTTGGCCGGCACGCTCGGGTCCGGCAGCTCGTAGGCGGCGCTCACGAGCTCCATCACCTTCTCCGCCGACTCGGCCATGGGCCTGAGGCGCCCCGGCGGGTCGAGGTTCCGGAAGAAGACGTTCGGGATCGCCGTGATGACGTGGAAATGTTTCGAGTGCGGGAGCAGGTTCAAGAACACGAGCACGAGCGACGAGTGGAGCCAGAAGCCCGCGTGCGCCAACACCACGAGCGTCGTCGGGCTGAGCTTCTTGAGCATCGCCGCAAAGAGCGAGCCGGCCGGCGCCGGCCAAACGGTCCAGGAGATATGGGGCTCGGTGCCAAAGGGCGCGATGATCGTGTGGATCGCCGAGCAGCTCGCGTGCGGCGTCGCGGCCATGCAGAGCTCCGCGCGGCGCGAGAGGAGCACGTTGGCGGCGCCGTCGTAGGTCATGTCGGAGAGCATCATCGTCGCGATGATCGCGAGGATGAGCGTGCCCTCCCAGTGGAGCGTGATGCGCTTGAGCGGTCGAAGAACGCGGTAGTACGCAAAGATGCCGACGCCGAGGAGCACGGCGAAGGCCACCGAGTCCTTGGAGAACTCGTAGATGCGCCCGAGCGTCGTGTCGGGGCCAAGCACGAAGAGGTTGAAGGGCGCGTAGAAGGCCCGCCCCCAGAGCGTCAACGTGCGGAGCAAGAGCACACCAAAGCCCAGGAAGATGAGCTTGTGAGCGACGCCGGCCGGTTGGTACTAGTCCATCTTCTGCTGGCGCACGGCGAACTGCCACACGCCCGCGAGTCGCTCTCCGATGCGGTCGAAGCGAGCCTCCGGTCGCCCGGTCATCAGCAGGCGCCAGCGCCCCATCGCGGACCAACCGAAGATGGAGAGCGCGACCACGAAAATCAGGCTCATCGCCAGGGGGCTCATGACTCGTTCCTCATAGGTCGCGTTCGGGCTCCTCGCCCGATTGGAAGGGCGAAAGATGAAGGGGTGGCCGGGATTTAGGGGGAAATAGCCCGCCGCGTCAAATGGGGTTTGCGCCACCCGTCGCGGCGAGGGGGACCCCGGGAGCGCACAAGCCACAAAGCCCCGGCAACTTCCCCATTCGCCCCCCCACGTCCCTGGTCGGAGAACCCATGAGGAGCGCCCCCTAAAGCGCAGGCAAGCGACGCAAGCCCCATGGGGCGTGAGGAACGCCGCCGTTTCGCGAGGAATTTGCGGGAACTCCACGGCTCAGCCAAGGCCGCAAGGCTGGCGCCGAGGGGTCGAGGCCGCATCCGGCTGCGGTACGCAGCGTGCAGAGCCCTAAGCGTCCCCTTCCTCTTCTTGCTTTGCCACGGAGCCCCCGATGATCTCGCGCCCTTTGTTGCTCGCTACCGGTCTCGCGCTGATGGCTTCAGTCGGTTGCTCGGCAGCCCCCGACGAGGAGGCAGAATTCGACGAGCCCTCGGAAGACGCCCTCGAAGAGGCGCGCACCGCCGTCGCCGACGGTCTGCCGGTCTTCACGAGCGAGTCCCCCACCGGCGGCACCACGTTCAACTTCTGCACGAAGCCCTCGAGCCCAATCAACCTGACGAACGCCGCGTGGCTCTCGATGCTCTCGGCCAACGAGTACGCCCACCTCGGCTACTACGCGCCCCAACTTCTCGACTTGGGCTTCGGCACTGCGCGCGATCGCGTCTGGGTCCAGTGCGGAAAGGACTTGGGCAAGCTCCGCGACTACGAGCTCACGCACGAGGAGGAGCTCGCGAGGCTCGCGAACAGCGGTCCTGCCTACCTCCTCACGCACTTTCGCGACGCGCGGCGCGTGGGGCAGTTTGGCACCTGCGCCCAGGACTTCCTTGAGAAGCGTTACACCGCGCAGGGCGCCGACGGGGCAGAGCTCCCGGGCTCGGCGCTCCGCGACTTTCTCATGCGCGAGACGCAGGAGGCGAGCTACATCCAGTTCTTGAGCGGCAAGCCGTACTCGTTCCTCGAGAAGTGGATGGGCCGAGGGAGCGCGCAGGCGGTCGTCGCGCGCCACGGCACCAAGCCCATCATCGTCGTGGCGTTTCGGGGCACCGAGCCGCCGCAGAAGGACAACATCCGCTTCCGGCAGGTCATCGACCTCATCAAGGACCTCGAGTTCTTCAAGACCGACCTCACCGCGAAGGGCTTCTCGCAGGGCTGGGGCTTCGCGCACAGCGGCTTTCTCAGCTCCTTCCAAGCGCTCGACGATGTCGACGCAGGTCGTGCGCTCACGCGCCGCATCAAGGCCCTCACGGCGCAAGATCCGAACGTCGGCATTTGGATCACTGGCCACAGCCTCGGCGGCGCCCTCGCCACGCTCATGACCGCTCGCCTCCTCGATCAAATGGACCAAGGCGAGAAGCTCAACGTGAAGGGGATGTACACCTTCGGCTCGCCGATGGTCGGCAACGACGTCTTCAAGAAGAAGCTCGAGGAGAGCGCCCGGCGTCACGGGGTGTCGCTCGCGCGCTTTCGCAACGACCAAGACCTCGTCACGCGCGTGCCCGGCGTCTTGGACATCATGAACTACCACCACGTCGGTGAGCTCGCATGGCTCACGCCGTCGGGCCTCACGACGCCGACCACCGACCCGCCCTACGCCGACTCGAACATGCTCGATCACTCGATCGCGGGGCTCGCCGGCCCTCGCGGCTCGCGCCGAGAGGTCAGCGGCTACTACTCCCGCATCGCGGCGGCCATGAAGGCCAAGCCGGAAATGTCGCGCTGCGACGCGCCCTGATCGCGTCCGGCTTCGCGGCCCCGCGCCGGACCCGGAGCCGTCAGAGCTGGAACGAGACCGTCTCCTGCTCTTTGAGCGGCGACAACTCCAAGTCGGCGCCGTAGCTCTTGTCGCCCACGCGGACGCCGACCCGCACCTTCGTGTTCGGAACGACGGCGCCGCCCTTCGTCGAGAGCCGAAGCTCGAGGACGTAGCGGCCGCGCGGCGGGTCGAGGTTCTCCGAGCAAATGTTTTCGATGTTCTGGCCGCCGCAGCTGTCGCGAGGGCAGTCGCGATCAAGCTTGAGCCCGGAAGGCGCCGGTCCACGATTGGCCGAATCCACGCGCGCGCCCGTCGGATCGATGACCACCAGGTCGATGTCGACGGCGGCCTCGGACCACGCCGCGGCGAACTGGAGCGGCCCCGTGCAGACGCCGCACCCCTCGTCGATGACGCCGTTGCAGTTGTCGTCGGTGGCGTTGAAGCACAGCTCGGGCCCCGCCGGGGTGCATGCGGCGGCGAGACCCGCCGCCCAGGGACCGGGCGCAAATTTCGGAGCCAACGCGGGCGCCGGTGCGTCGGCTCCTTTGGGCGGCGCGCCGCACGCGACGACCACGAACACAAGCGACAGCGCGCACCGGCGGCGCAACCGGCGAGCGGTCTCAGTTGCCGCGACCGATGCGCCGCCCTTGCCGGGCGAGTGGTTCCCGGTCACTTCCGCGAGGGCACCAGGTTTGCGCCGCCGGTCGGTGCGCCGGCGCTCTGAGCCTTGGCGGCCTCGGGAATGCGCTCGTCGGTGAGCTTCGGGTTCATGACCTCGAAGAAGGCTTTGCGGGCCAAGTCGCCGACAGCGCCGGGCTCGTAGCGGAGCGCCATGAGCACGCCCTTCTCCTTCATGAACTTCAGGATCATGATGGCGTCGTCGCGCTTCTTCGCGTCCTGACCCTTGGCGTCGGCCATGAGTCGCATGCGGAACTGCACGCGCGTGATCGACCGCGGCCCGTTGTCGAACTCAATGCCCTGGAGCGCGCGCGAGAGGACGAGCTTCGCCCAGTCTTGCAAGCGATCGTGGACGCGAACGCGCGTGACCGCTTCGGCGTTGATGATCCAGCGGGCGAGGTCGCCGCCGGTGTAGTTCACGTCGCTCCAGTAACCGAAGGAGCGGTTGTAGATGTCCTTCAGCTCCTCCATCGCCTCCGGAGGTGCCTCGTTGTATTGTGCAATCGCTTGCTGCGCCATGTCGGGCGTGCCGCCGATGAGCAGCGCCAAGGCGGCGTCGGCGCGGGTGCTCGCGTCCTTCATCTTGCCGAGGAGCGACTTCTGGAGCTCCATCGACATGCCGCCGAAGCCCATGGCGCGGGCCGCGTAGTGACGGACTTCGACGGGGTGCTCCGCCGAGAGGACATCGACGAGGGCGCCGGTGGCTCCCGGGACGGGCCGGTGGATGAGCGCCTCAAGGTAACAAGCGCGCTGGTACGAGGCCTTCGCGTCGGTGCCTTTCAGCGCCTTCACCTTGGCGACGACTTCCTTCATTTGCTCGTCGGTCGCGACCCACGAGAGCGAGAAGCACGCTTCCATGCGCGCCTGCTCGTTGTTGCCGGCGTCCTCGATGAACTTGATCATCATGGGGTACGCCTTTGAATCCCCCCACTGGGCGAAGCCGTGGCTCGCGCCGACGCCGATGGCCCGGAGCGCCATGCCAAGCATCGCGAGGCCGCCCTGCATCATCGACTCCATGGTGATCTCGAGCTTCGCGGGCTTTCGCATCAGCTGCTTCTCGAGGATCGCCCAACCTTGCGGGTCTTTCGACCAACCGAGGTAGCGGAGCGCGCTTTGTGCGGTCGCCCACTCCTCGGGGAACGGCGGCTGTTGCCCTTCCTTCGGCAAAGGCTCTTTGGGGTCGGCCCAGCGGCGGATGTGCGGCAGCGCCTTCTTCGACTCGACGGCCGCCAGGAAGCGCAGGGCGTTGGCGTGCGGCTGCGGATAGTCGGTGGCCCAGAAGATCGCCTGGTCCTCCGCTGCCGCGCGCAGCTCCGGCTTCTTGTCGGGGTGAATGATGGCGAGGTCCGCGAGCATGCGGGCCGAGACCACGCGCTCGTTGTCGTCACGGCGGTATTCGGGGTCCTCAGCCTCGCTGTAGAGCTTCAGCGTGTCTTGCGCGAGGCGCCAGCCGAGCGTCGTCGCGGCGCGCGCGTCGCCGATCTCCGCCATGCGGATGGCAGCTTCGGTCTTCCAGTGGGGACGCGCGCCGGAGTTGACGTAGGCGTGGAGCAAGTCGCCGCCGCGCGGATCGGCGAGGTCCTTGACCATCTCGAAGATCTGCTTGGTCTGGAACTTCTCGCGGTCGTACGTCTGCTTGTTCACGCTCTTCAGCGCGAGCAAGAGCCCTTGGGCGCCGATGCCGTCGCGGAGCGCTTCGAGGAACTTGGCGCGGTTGTCCTTGTCGGCCTTGTCGAGCGCCGCGAGGAGCGGCTTGAGCGACGCCTCGTTGGCGATCTTTCCGAGACCCACGGCGGCCTCACGGGCGATCTCAACCTTGTCGTTGACGAGCTTCGTGAGGGCTTCGGTCCAGCGCGTATCGCCAGTCCGCGAGAGGATGACGGCCACGAGCTGACGCACGCTGTCGCTCGGATCGCCGGCGTAGCCGGCGAGCTTCTCGATGGGCACCATGGCCGCGAGCACCTCCGGATCGAAGACCGGGTTGCCGTCGAGGCGCTGCACCTTCGCGAGGTGGCCCTGGCGGTACTCCTCCAGCACCGCGTCGAACGCCGTGGGCTCCTTGAGCATGGCGAGGGCCCAGCACAGCTGCGGCTTGTTGCTCGCGTCGGCCTTCTTCAACGCCTCGAGGAGCGCGGGGCGCGCCGCGTCGGCGGCCGGCGAGCCGTACTCGTAGAGGGCCGCCGCCGCAGAGCCGACGACGCGCGAGTCGGTCGAGGCGAGCGACTTGATGATGAGCGCGAGGCCCTCGGGATCTTTGGCCCAGGAGAGCTCGGCGAAGGCCTCTTGTTGGAGCGCCGGCACCTCACCCTTGGTGGCCCAGGTGCGCCACTTCGGGAGCTGCTCGGCTTTGGGCATCACGTAGAGGAGCTTTCGCTCACGCGCGATGTCCTCGACCTTCATCTTCTCGCCCTCGCCCTTGATGGCGAAGACGCCGAGCCCCACGGCTCCCATGACCATCGCAAGCCCGACCAGAACGTAGGCCGGCTTGATGGCGCCCCTCTTGAAGTTGCCATCGTCCCCGCCGCCGAAGCCGCCGCCGCCGCCAGAGGGCAAGCCGGGATCGCCCGGCAAATCGGCGTCATCCGGTGGCCACTTCGCGGCGCGGCGAATGATGGCCGGCGGAAGCTTGGGCTGGTGAGTCGGACGCGCGGGCTCGTTGGGCCGGATTTGCATGGTGTTTTCCCCTCGAAAACGAGGGTCGGGACCATACCCCAGGTTGGACCGGGCTACGACCCTCTCGAGCGTCCGAGGGCGCGGCCTTCGGCCCCCCCCGCGCCGACCCTGACGGACCGGCCCGGTGGCCCTAGAATCCGTCCCCATGCTCTCACGTCGGCAACTCCTCTCCGCAAGCGCGCTGCTCCCCACGTCGCTCGGCGCCACCGCGTGCCGCGACCGCGAGGCGCTGCGCGACCCGGGGCCTGAGAAGGCTCAAGGTCTGGCCGCCAACACGGCGCGCCGCGTTCGGGAAGTGGCGCAGCTTGCCGAGTCGCAGCCGACCGTGGAAGGCGCCGGCGTCCACTTGCGGCGCTGCCTCGGCGGCCGCGCCGTGCCGTTGCTCGATCCGTTTTTGATGCTCGACGAGTTTCGCTCCGAGACGCCCGAGGACTACATCAAAGGGTTTCCGAGCCACCCGCACCGGGGCTTCGAGACCGTGACGTACATGATCGACGGCGCCATGGAGCACCGAGACAGCCTCGGCAACCATGGCCGGTTGGCCCCCGGCAGCGTCCAGTGGATGACCGCGGGGCGCGGCATCATCCACTCGGAGATGCCCAAGCAGGACCGCGGCCCCATGTGGGGCTACCAGCTCTGGGTGAACCTGCCGGCGCGGGAGAAGATGCGAAAGCCGCGCTACCAAGATCTGGCGCCGGAGCGCATCACCATGACGACCGTCGGCGACGCGAGCGCGCGGCTCGTGGCCGGCGAGATTGGCGGCGCGAAGGGCCCCGTCGTCGACATCGCCACGGCGCCGCTCATGGTCGACTTGGCGCTAAAGAAGGGCGGCCTCGAGCTGCCGATTCCGGCGTCCTACAACGCCTTCGTCTACGTCATCGAAGGGGCCGCGCGCTTCGGGAGCAGCAGGCCCGTACCTCGCGGGCAGCTTGCGGTGCTCGGGCCCGGCGACGTGCTCCGCGCGTCGACCGACGACGCCGCACGTTTCCTCTTGTTCGCGGGCAAGCCCATCGGCGAGCCCATCGCGCGCCGCGGCCCGTTCGTCATGAACACGGACGAAGAGCTTCAGCAGGCGTTCGACGACTACCGGAGCGGTCGGCTGGTCCAGGAAGGTTAGGCGGCGTCTCGCGACCTCTTCATGGTGATGGACTCGTGCATGGCGCCACGCTCGCCGAGCTCTTCCGCGCGACGTTCAAGACGGGGGAGTGCATCTCAGCATCGTGCACCGCGACGTGTCGACGCCCAATGTGCTCGTGGGCGTCGATGGCGTCGCCCGTTCAATGGCAAGCGCGGCGGCGACGCTCACCCAGGCTTGATGTTCAGGCTGAACGTCTCGAAGGGCTCGGAGAAGCCCGGCGGCAAGGCGAGGTTCCAGCTCGCTTCGCGAACGCAGTCTTCGATGAGCTTGTCGCGCGTCTGATGCTCCACGGCCCCAACGTCAACGACCTCCGCGAGCGTGGTTTCGAGCACCAGCACGACTGGCCCCTTGGCGCCGCAGCGCTTGGCGGCCGGCCCAAGTGCGCTCGCAAAAAACGCCGCCTTGTCGAACGCCGAGCGGCGAACGTGGGCGTTGGCGACGCCGCCGCCTCTGCCAAAGCCTTGTCCCGTCCCCCCGACGCCGCCCCACTCGAGGCCTTCCGTAGAGGGGCGCACCCCCGGCTCGATGGCCAAGTAGCTCGTGACCGGCGAGACCACGCCGCCTTGCGTCGCGAGCGCCATCATCTCGGGCTCCGAGAGCTCGTCCATGAGCGGCTGACCGAAGACGAGCTGCGCGGTGCGTCGGTTGTCTTGCGGTGTCGCCTCGATGCGTGACGAAAACGGCGTCGACCATAGGAGCCCTTGAACGGTGACGGCGGTTGCAGAGAAGCCGGCGAGGCTCCACGCGTCAAAGCCGTCGCCCTCGGCGAGCGTGGTGGGCCACGGCGTGTCACCACTCTTCGCGCCGCGGACGCGGACGGCGTCGATGCGCTTCGGTCGAGCCCACTCCTCAAAGACGGTGCGCGTCGCGTTGGTCACGCGCTCCGGGTGATGGGCGCGCCACAAGACGCCGCCGGTTCGCTTGGCGACGGAAGCCCACGCGTCCTCATCGTCGCGCTCCAGCGCGGGGTCGCCGGCCTCGACGGTGGCGACGTGGAGGATCGCTCCGCTCTGGAGCGCGGCCACGCGAGCGGGGGTGAGCGACGCGCGCGTATGGAGATCGGTCAGGAGCAAGATGCGACGCTCGCCGACCTGGCCCGCCAAGAGCTGATCGGCGGCGCGAAGGGCGGCGTCGACTTGGCTCCCGTTCTCCAGCTGCGGGACCGACGTCAGGAGAGACAGCGCTTCGACGCTGCTCACGCCCGCCTTCGTGAGGTGCGTCACGCGCCGATTGAAGGTGATGACGTCGATGGTCGCGTCGGTGAATTGACTGACGTACGAGCGCGCCGCGGCGAAAACGAGGCCCTCGGTTCCCGCCATGGACCGCGACGTATCGAGCACGACGGCGACCCTCGCGCGCGACGGCACGCGCGAGAGCTGCGGCGCGACGTTGAGGGACACGTGGCTCACGACGCGACCGGGCCGGGCGACGGCCGAGCCGACAGCGCCGCTCAGCGGGGCCGCGGCTTTGGGCCTTAGCTCCACCACGAGCGTGGGCGGCTGCACGAAGCGAACTCCGTCGGGCGCCGGTGCCCCGTTGACAAATAGCTCACCGCCGGCGCCAGCTTGCCGCGCGATGGTGTACGTCGGCGGAAGCGTCGTCGCGGCGGCGTCGCCATCGGCCGGCGCTTCCGGCAACTCGACGCGGTACGCTCCACCCGAATAGTGCGTCGGCAAGGCGAGCGTGTACTCCACGACCTTGTCGTCCTTCGCCGGTACCGGGAACACCTGAAGCGCGAGGAGGCCTCGATGACGCCACGAGAGCAGCGCCGGGTCTTTGGGGTAGAAGCCGCCGATGCCCGTCAGCTCCTGGTACCTGCGGGCCGCCGCCTCCGCCTCCATCAGCTCGCCGGTGAACCACTCGAGCTCACCGTTCGCCTTCTTGCCGGCCGTGCGAAGGCTCACAGCCACGCTCTCACCGGGTAGCGCCAGCGACCACACGGCTTGATCGCTCTTGCTACCTGTATTTTGCACACGACGCCGCACGACCATGGTGGCCACGCCCGCCGCCACTCGAAGCTCGACGTCATGCGCCTTCTCGATGACGTCAAAGCGTGTGGCCGTCAGGGTGTCGGCTCCCGCTGCGTGGGACGCGCCAAGTGCCGCTGCCAACAAGGTCCCGACGACGAGCGACGCCCGCCTGCTGTTTCGCATGCTCTAGCGACAGCGGCGCGCCCCCCGGGTTCCGGACGCGACTCATTTCTCGCAATTTCGCGGCGGCTGCACTTTTCCGCGGACGCTGGGCTCACGCAAGCTCACGCCAGGGTGACGCCGCCGAGCCAAGCCACGCAGCGCTCCACCCAGACCTCGAGGGCGGGTCGCTCGCGGAGCCAGAAGACGCCGAAGTGCTCCTCCGGCACCTCAAAGCCGCCGAGCGCGACGAGGGTCCCGAGATCGAGCTCCCGGCGCACCGCGTAGGTGGGCAAGACGGCCCAGCCGAGGGCCGCCGAACACGCCTCGCGAACGCTGGCGACGTCGTTGAACGTGGCGCGGACGTTCGGGACCATGTCGTGCAACCCGAGGAGGGTGCTGGCGGTGGCGCGCTGGTACTGAAGGTTCTCGAGCGGCAAGAGGTCGGGGCCCGTTTGGACACCGTGTCGTTCGACGAACGAAGGTGCAGCAACGACGGCGAAGGGCTCCGGCACGACCTGGCGAAACCGCAGCTCGGGATCGGTTGGCCTGCCGCAGTCGAAGCCAATGTCGGCCTCGCCGGAGAGGAGGTGTCGCTCGACGCCATCCTCGAAGGCAAAGAGCGAGAACGACGTCGTAGGGTCCGCTTGGAAGAGCTGTCCCAAGCGCGGCGCGAGCACACGTGCGGCGAACTCGCGCGTCGACGCCAGACGGAGCACGGTGGGCTGACTCAGCGCTCTCCGCTGCGACACGATGGCGTCGCGGGTCCACGCCGCGAGCTGTTTGCCGAGGGGCGTAAGGCGCCATCGGCCATGGGTCTTTTCGAGCGCCGGTGTGTCCTGCGCGATCCGCTGGAGTTGGCGCGAGAGCACGGACGCGTCGCGGCTGAGCGCGCGCGCTAGCGCCTCGAGCGACGGGGCCGTTTCGAACGCCAAAAGAAGCTCGCACTGCTCCGACGACAATCCGAAGTGTTCGGCGGCGCGATCAGGCTCGAGCGGATAGGCCTTCGCCATAGTCCGCGAGTGTACTACGGGGCTAGTGCGGCGCGCACGGCCAGGGCGGTGGAGGGTGCGAGCAAGATGCCGTTTCGATGATGGCCCGTCGCGAGCACGAGTCCGGGCATCGAGGTCATGCCCACGAGCGGCGCGCCGGACGTGGAAAACGGCCTGAAGCTCGACCACATCGCGCCGAGCGTCGCCCCCTCCAGCGAAGGAACGAGGGCGATGGCGTCGCTCAAGATCCGCGCGACCCCGCCGGCGGTGACCTCGCGGACGAACCCCACAAACTCCACCGTCGTGCCGCACACCACGCGACCGTCGCCGCGAGGCACGACGTAACTCGACGAGCCAGCGAGGATCGTGCGAAGCGAGGCGGGGCGCTCCTCAAGCTCGATCAGTTGGCCCCGCGATGGCCGCACCTCGGGCACGACCCCCTCGACACCGCCAATGAGCGACGACCAACTTCCGGCGGCGAGCACCACGGCGTCGGCCGAGAGCGCGCCGTCTTCGAGGAGAACACCGGTCGCCCGTCCCGCCTCGACCTGGATGCCGCGCACGGTGACGCCGGAGCGCACATCGATTCGCGGCTCGCGAGCGACCGCCACCGCAAGGGCGCGCAGGAGGCGCGTCGGCTCGACTTGCGCTTCGTCGGGATAGTGAGCCGCAGCGACCAGCGACTTCGAGAGCGAAGGCTCGACGCCCAGGATGCCCCCGCCGCTCAGAAGCTCCGCGCGCGCGCCGCGACGGATGTGCCAACGCACGGTCGCCTCGAGCTTCTCAGCCTCCGCGGCGCTTTGGGCGAGACGCATGGCTCCCGAAACTCGGTAGCCCACGTCGACGCCGCTCCTTCGCGTGAGCTCCGCGGCCCAAGCACCGTACGCGTCGCGCGCTTCGCGAAAGACGTCGAACTCGGCGTCGTCGTGGCTCTCGAGCTGCGCGCCGAGCATGCCCGCCGCGGCGCTCGACGCTTCGGCACCGGGGACGGCGCGCTCCAACAAGACGACGTCGCATCCGGCGTCGGCGAGCTCCAGCGCGGAGGCCGTGCCCATGATCCCTGCTCCCACGACGATGACGCGCACGGCCAGGGAGCGTACTCCGTTCTCGAGGCGCCGCGAACGCCTCCGGCTCAGCGAACGCGCTTGAGGAGGCGCGCCATCGCGAGCACGTTCCACACGGCGAAGCCGAGGAAGAGGCCCGAGAGGATCACGGCCCAGCGCATGCGGTCAGGCGTTTCACCGTCGACGAGGAGCCACACGCGCTCTGGACCACCAAGAGCGACGCCCTTGGTGGCGCTCGACGCCAAGTCGAAGAGCCCGCGGTGGCGGAGGCCAGCGCTATCCATGCGAACGAGGCGGCCGTCGAAGGAGCTCGGCGGCACGAAGCGTCCCGTCTCTTGCCGCTCGGGAACGCGGATCTCGACCCACACATCGGTGCGACCCGCCACCGGAACGAGCCGATAGCTGTCGGCCTCGAAGGGGCGCTCGTAGCGAAGGCCGCCGGCGGCGCCGAGGAGCGCCGATGCGCGCACGTGCGCATTGGTCGTGAGGGCCGTTGGAGCCACCGCGCCCAAGTCGCCCAGCTCCACCACCGAGGACGAGCCGGCTGCGTAGCCGACATCGCGCGCCAGCCCAGCGCACATCAAGAGCGCCGCGACCGTCGTGAGCAGAAGCACGCCCACCGTAAGGTTTCGCTCCGTGCGCGGCGGATCGGGGAGCGAGACGAGCTCCGGGTCGACGGCTTCCTCGCTCGCGGCGAGCTCAATGACGTTGGGCGCTGTGGGCAGGTGAGCCATGAGGAGGGCCGCTCCGGAGAGTAGCGTCGTCGGGAGGAAATTGACCCGACCAAAGGGTGGACATCCTACGGCGGCGAACGTTCCCAAGAATTTTCTTCCCCCAAAGGACCGGCGGCCTCGAAGCCGAATCTCGACCAATTTCCGCGGACTTGAGGCGCCCACAAGGGCGCTCGCGGGGCCTCGAACGGGCCGCCGACCCCGGCGCAAGCGCTTGTTCCTCAAGGGCAATTCAGAAGGAACTTCAGCTTCTGGCGAGGGCCCGCATATGATGGCCTTCTCATGGCCGCCGCCAACGTCGCTTGTCAAAACTGCGGTTTCAAGAACAACGCCGTCGGGTCAGCGCGCTGCGCATCGTGCGGCGCCAAACTCGAAGCCCTGGGCAAGCTCCAGCGCACACGCGAAGAGGAGCTCGAGCGCCGTTACCAACAGGAGGGCGTCAACGTCCAATGGCTCGGCATCGCGCTCGCGGTGCAGGCCATCCTCACGGGCGCCATCGTCTTCGGTCTCCCCATGGTCATCACCGCCATCGACCTCGAAGGTGGCAACGGAATGATCATGTGCATCCCCGTCTGGTTCTTGGGCGGCCTCCTCGTGGGCATGATCTCGCCAGGCCGAACGTTCATTGAGCCGATGGTCGCGAGCTTCATGACGGCGATCCCCGCGACGTTCCTCCTGGTGCAGAGCCAGACGGTGCGCGTCCTGCCGACGTTCCTCTACGTCATCATGGCCGTCATCGGCGTGCTCTTCACGCTCATCGGCGCGTACATCGGCGAGCGCATCCAGCTCGGGCCGCCGCCGAAGCCGCAAGAGTAGCGTCACAAGCCGCGCTGAGGGCCCGCGTGAAATACGACGTCGTCATCTGCGGCGGCGGCCCCGGCGGCTCCGTTTGTGCCGCGACGCTCGCCAAGCTCGGGCGACGCGTGCTCGTCGTTGAGCGCGAGCGATTCCCGCGCTTCCACCTCGGCGAGTCACTCTTGCCGCAGTCGATGCCTGTGCTCCGCGCCATCGGCGTCTTCGACGCGGCGGCGGAGCGTTTCATCGTGAAGCGGGGCGCGCACTTTCACGAGAGCGAGACCGGCAAGGCAACGCGCTACGCGTTCGCGGACGCCTTCGACAAAAGCGTCGGCAGCGCCTTTCAGGTTCCGCGCGACGAGTTCGACGAGCTGCTCTTGCGCCACGCGGCGAAGACCGGTGCCGAGGTTCGCGAGGGCGTGACGGTGACGCGCGTGATCTACGACGAGCGGCACGGACGCCGCTTCGCGTCCGGCGTGGAGGTGAGCGACGAGGCAGGGTGCGGCGCGCGTATCGAAGCGCGCTTCGTGGTCGATGCCACGGGGCGCGACGCGCTCTTGGCGCACGCCGGTCGCATGACCGAGAGAGTTCCGCAGCTCGAGCAGACGGCGCTCTTCTCCCACTTCCAGCGCTGCTTTCGCGAGGAAGGCGAGCGCGAGGGCGACATTCAGATCGTGGTCTTTGAGCCCGGCTGGTTCTGGTTCATCCCCTTTAGGGACGGCCGCACGAGCGTCGGCGCCGTCGTCAAGCCTGAGTGGCTGAGGCGGAGGCGCGCGCAAGGGACGGTGAGCCTCGACGACCTGTTCGCGGCCGCCGTCGCTGAGTCGCCGGTAGCGACCCGTTTCCTCGATGGCGCGAAGCAGTCTTGGCCCGTGCAGGCCGCGGCCGACTTCAGCTACCGCGTCCGCGATCTTCGCGGCGACGGTTGGCTCACCGTCGGGGACGCTGGCGGGTTCCTCGATCCGCTGTTCTCCACGGGCGCTCACCTCGCCATCGTCGGCGGCCACGAAGGCGCGAAGGTCATCGACGGCGCCTTGAGAGACGGCGACGTGTCGAAGGAGCGCTTCGCTGATTGGGAGGCGCTCGTACGCAAGGGAGCGAGCCTCTTCTTGGGTGCCGTGCAGGCCTTCTATCGCGGCGAACTCCAACCGCTGCTCTTCGCCGAGCGGCAGCACCCGTTCTTGCGACACGCCATCACGTCGATGCTCTCGGGCGACGTCTTCGCGGGCGACGAACGCTGGCAACGTGAGATGCGCGCGCGGTTCCCGGCTCGCTGGGACGCGTAAGTTACTTCGGTGGCGGCACGAACGTCGTGCACGCTTGGTCGAAGAGCGGCAGCGCGTCCTCGAAGAACTTGTCGTAGGTCGCAGAGCACACGTCACCCACGAAGCCGTTTTGACCAAAGCGATGCGTAAACGCGCTGACGTTGGCGCCGATGACGTTGGAGCAGTCACCGCTCTTCTTGGAGACGAGCGACAGGACGAGCACGTTCTCCTTGTGGCCGCCCTTGTGGGCGATAACGGTTTGAGCCCACGCGTCGGGGTCGCCGCCGGAGCCGCAGGTGCCGGAGAAGGTCGTGGGATCGCAGTCGGACTCGCGCACGTCGTCTTCGTCGGTAATGAGGACGACGATCAAGAGCGCGTCTCTCCGACTGAAGCCTGCGTTGCAGCCGCTGGGAGCGTTGGTCTTGTCGCTCAAGGCGCCGAGCAGACTCTTCATGGGCGTTTCGTCGTCGTCGCCGCCGGCGCCGACCTTGGCGACGCACGCGAAGCGCGACGCGAAGTCGCTCTCCCCCGTGGTGAGGAATGCGCCCGCGGGCAGGCACTGGGACGCGCTCGATGCGGGTCCCTCGGTCTTCCGAATGAGGCACTCTTGCGGCGCGCCGGCGTAATACGCGCTCGTCGACACGACGCCGACGTGGACGCTCTTGGCCGCGGGAAGGCGCTTTTGCAGCGCGGCGGCGAAGCCGGGAAAGCTCTGCGCGAGTCGCGCCTGCTTGTCGGCCATGCTGCCCGAATTGTCGACGACGAAGAGCACATCAACGTTGGGGCAAACGCCGCCATCGGCAGAAGCGGGCCCCGCTTCGGAGGGCACGAAGTCCGACGTGGCGGCGGCGCCTCCGTCGGGCAAACGGCCCGCGGCGTTGGGATCTCGGGCTGAGGAGCCACACGCGGCGAGGGTGAGCGTGATGACGGCAAGCGGTGCCGCGGCAAGCAGGGCGATGGGGCGGTTCATGAGGCGACTCCTAGGAGGAGTGCCTCCGCAGGATCCGAGCCCAGCCGCCGCGACGTGTAACTACGCGACCTTTGGAGGGTCGCGTCGCGCGCCGACAAAACGGGCGACGCGCCATGGAGACAGGCTCCACAGCGCGATCCAGAGGCCTTTCAGCCTCGCCGCAAGGTTCTAGCGGCAGCGCATGGGCGCTGCCGGAAGACTCAGGCGTCCTTTTGGTCGCGGACGCGGGCGGCCTTGCCCTGGAGGTCGCGCAAGTAGAAGAGGCGCGCGCGACGGACGATGCCGCGGGACACGACCTCAACCTTCTCGATGCGGGGCGAGTGCGTCATGAAGATGCGCTCGACGCCGACGTTGAAGCTGATCTTGCGAACCGTGAAGGTGCTGCGGGCTCCCGCGCGGTGACGCTTGGTCACGACGCCCTGGAAGACCTGGGTGCGCTCCTTGTCGCCTTCGACGATGCGGTAGTAGACGCGGACCGTATCGCCCACGCGGAACTCGGGCAGGCCCGATCGAAGCTGGGCGGACTCGAGCTCGGCGATCTTGGGGATGGTGTTCATGGCGACGGGTCTTTCTAGAGCCACCTGCAGACAAATGCAGGGAAATCGGGAGGGCGGCTTAAAGCACGGGAGAACGGGCGTGTCAACGCAGCGGCCCCCTTCCGCGTGGGGGCCACGGGGCTTGGCTAGGCTTGGCGGCGGCGACGCTTCTCTTGTCCGCCACGGCGGCGCCGTCAACTCGCCCGTGCCGCCGCTGCGGGGCTTGTGCTAACGACGCCCCCATGAAGCGGATCTTCGGCGTGTTCCTCGCGGCCGGTGGGACCGTCGCGCTCTCGGGCGCGGGCGGGTGTGGGGGCGACGATCGTTCGAGCCTCGGCGGAAACGCGGACGCTGGAAAAACCAGCAGCGGCGGCGACGGGAGCTTCGTCATCGAGGACGACGGCGGTCGTTCACCCCGAACCGGCTCACCGACGACGTGCGCCGGGGCCGCCGAGAGCCGCTCGTACATCGGCTGCGACTATTGGCCGACGGTTCTCGCGAACAACGTATGGGACATTTTCGACTTCGCCGTCGTGGTGGCCAACGGGCAAGACGTCGACGCCGAGATCACGATCGGCGGCGCGCTCGGTGCGGCCATCAAGGAGACCGTGCCCGCCGGCGGTCTCAAGAAGTTCTACCTCCCTTGGGTGAAGGAGCTGAAGGGGAAAGAGTCGGACTCCTGTGCCACGGCGACTCCCCTGCCCGGCTCGATCATCGCGAAGAACGGCGCGTACCACCTCGAGTCCTCGGTGCCCGTCAGCGTCTTTCAGTTCAACGCGCTCGAATACAAGGGCGAAGGTGGACCGCCCGGGAAGGACTGGGCGGCGTGCCCCGGCAACAAGATCTGCTCGAACTTCGCGAGCCCCAACTTTGGCGTCGCCTCGGGCTGCTTCTCGTTCACCAACGACGCGTCGTTGCTCTTGCCGTCGAGCGCGTGGACCGGCACCTACCGCGTGACAGGGCAACAAGGGCTCGGCAACGAGACGCAGGGCGTGGGCTCCTATTTCTCGGTGGTGGCCGCCTCTGACGACACCAAGGTGACCGTGAGCTTGCCCTCGCTGCAGCAAGCGCTTCCCGGCACTGGCATCACGGGAACCAACGCGCTGACGTTCACGCTAAACCACGGTGACGTGGCGCAGATCGTGGCGCCGCCCGGCGACAACCACGATCTCAGCGGCTCACTCGTTCGCGCCGACAAGCCGGTGCAAGTGCTCGCGGGAACGCCTTGCTCCATCGCTGGCGATCCCAAGCTCGGCGTGACGTGCGATCACATCGAAGAGTCGGTCTTTCCGGCGGAGACGCTCGGACAACACTACGTCGTGGCGCCCCCCACGAGCCCCGGCGGAAAGCCCGTGGGGCACGTGGTTCGCTTCTACGGCAACGTCGACGGCACCAAGCTCACCTACGCGCCGTCGAAGCCGGCCGGGTGCCCCGCGACCCTCTCGGCAGGGCAAGTGGCGCGCTGCACCGGCACGGTGACAAGCGCCTTTGAGGTCACCGGTGATCACGAGTTCGCTGTCGGCGGCTTCATGCTGTCGGGCATCTATCAGGATCCCGCGTCGGACAAGCCCAAGGGCGATCCGGCGCAAACGCTGATGGCGGCCGTCGAACAATTCCGAACGAAGTACATCTTCCTCGCGCCCGACGACTACGACGAAAACTGGGTCGACATCGTGGCACCGAGCGACGCGACCGTGACGCTCGACAACGCGACGGTGAACGACACCGGCACGGCCATCGCGAACGACTTCGTGGTGATTCGCGCGAAGCTCGGCGCCGGCAAGGACGGCGCGCACACGCTCACGGCGACCAAGCCCGTGGGCATCCAGGTGATGGGCTTCGGCGCCTTCACGAGCTACCACTACCCCGGCGGGTTGGATCTCAACCAGATCGCGCCGACGCCGGTGAAGTAGGGCCCGACCCCACAACGGCCTGGGTCGCGTTGATGACCTCGCCCATCGCGGTCAACATCCTCGCGAGACCACGGCTTGCGGACGAGGCGGACGTTCGGCAAAGCCAGGTACTCGTCGGGGACCACCTCTCCCGAGGAGCCCGTGACGAAGACCACGGCCGAGGGCCTTGCGACTGGAACAAGCGCTTCGCGAATTCGGGGCCGCTGCAGACCGGCATGTTGACGTCGACGACGACGACATCGAACGCCGCTGGGCCCGCCGTCGCCGTGAGCGCTTCGTGCACGTCCACGGAGCCACGTGACAGCCGCTCCTCTGCAGAATTCGAGAGGCCGTGCTGAGCACGAGGGGTCGTCGTCGACGAGGAGCACACGCCAAGACGGGCCCGGGCTCGCACGCTCCGCCGGTGGCTCACTCTTGGGTTCCACCGCCATCACGCACGGCAGGCTCACGAGGACCGAAGTCCCGCGGCCGAGCTCACTCTGGAGGTCGATCGTTCCGCCGAGGTCCGATCGCACGATGGGCGATCGTGAGCCCGATTCCTGTGCCCTGCCAGGACCCTTGGTGGTGAACAAGGGTTCGAACGCCCGCTGACGCGTCTCCTCGCTCATCCCCTCGCCTTCGTCCAGGACGAGCAAACGGGTCACGGGCGGCTCCGTCTGCAGAGTCACGCGCACGATGCCCGAGGGACGGCTAGCCTGAATCGCGTTCAAGACCACGTTGAGGACAGCCTGATAGAGGCGGTCCTCATCGCCGCTCACGATGGGCAGAGGCCCCTCGGCGCTCGCTTGCAACTGCACATCTTCGCGGGTGCGCGCGAGCTGTTGCAGGACGCGATCGACGAGGCCGCGGAGGTCGACCTGCCGGGCCTGCGCCGGGAGCTTGCTCAGGCCAAGCAGCCCACGCATGAGGCGCGCTCCCCGCCACGCGGCTGCCGGGCCGTTGAGATCGCGGCCGGGGCGGGGGGCTCGGGACCGATGAATTCCGCGAGATAGCACCGACACCAAGATGTTGTTGACGTGTGCCACGCTCGCCGCGAGGCGTCCGCGCCTCCATCTTCTCGTCTCGCGAATCCGTCGTTCAAGGACGGCCTTTTCACGCTCGGCGGCCCCCGGCGGGCGACGTCGGTCAGGGCAGAGGAGCTTTCGAGGCGACGTTGATAGAAGCGACGACTCGACGATGAGCCGCGGCGCTCTCCCGTCGGGGGTTCGCGCGCTCAGCTCGACGCGCTGTGGGTTCCCCGTGTCGAGCAGGGCGCGACGGTGCGTGTGAAAGAGCATCGCGGCGTCGGGCCCGAGGCTGACGATGAGCGGCTTTCCTACGAGGCCGAGCCGCTCGCGCCCCAGGAGCTTCAGCGCCACACGGTTCGCCTCGAGCACGACGCCGTCCTCCGAGGTTGAGACGAACGCAACCTGACCGCCCTCGAAGAGCTCTTGATAGCGGTCGCGGGCGGCTTAACCCTCCTGCGCGTCGATGAGATCGCGGTTCTGAATCAAGAGTTCGGCGTGGTACACGTCCAGCTCGTGGAGGGCGCTGGCCAAGGCGTCGTCGCGGTCGCCGGCGCCGTCCAGTGGCTCGCTCTCGAGTGCCCGCCGACGAAGCTCGGCGACGATGGAGTCGAAGTCGGGTCGGGTCAGGACTTCCCCCGCGCCTGCTCGAGCAGGAGTCGATGCCGCTCCGTCACGCCGATGTGGGAGATGACGACACCCCCATCGTCGGAAGGAAAGCTGCGCGCGAAGAGCAAGAACCACCGCTCCTCCGTCGGCGAGTGACACGGGTATTCGTGCTCAAAGGCCAAGGTCTTCCCCGCCAGCACGGACTCGAGCCCCTCGAGGACGGCCTGCGCGCCTTCGGCGCCGGCCTTGGCCGCGCGTCTGCACGTCTCGAGGTAGTCGGCCCCGACGCACGTGCTCGAGTCCGCCCTTCCGCCGTTCGAGAGCGCAAACTCGCGCCACGCGCGGTTGACCAGCAAGACGCGACCTTCCCGATCAAGCACGGCCACTTGTTCGTGAAGCGCGTCCAGCCCGGCCTGTGGGATGGGCCCCCACTCGAGGCCAGCATCGGGGGCTGGCCTCGTTGGGCCAGCTCTCAAGGGGGAAGGCTCTCGCGGGCGAACCTGCCCTGGCAGGTCTGTGTTGGGTGGGGGCCGCCGCCCCCCCCCCCGGCCCCCCCCCCCCCGCCCCCCCCCCCCCCCGGGCCCCCCCCCCCCCCCCCCACGCAAACCCCCCCCCCCCCCCCCCCCCCCCGGTCCCCCCCCCGGGCCCCCCCCCCCCCCCCCCCCTGCCCCCCCCCCGCCTGGGCGAGAGTTCACGAGGCCGACCTGGTCTGGTCTGCCCCTGCGCCGGCGCGCTCGGGCGGAGCCGGCGGTCCCCGCCCGGCCCCCCCCCCGCCTGGGACGTAGGGTGCTCTGGGGTAAAGGCCCCCCCCCCCCGTCGACCAGGGCGGGGATGACGTCTCTCTTTACGGCGTCAAAGACCTCCGGCTCGCGAAAGAACTTGGTGACGCTGATGAGCAGGTCCTTGAAGAGCGCTGTCACCTCGGCCGGCGACTGGGTCAGCATCGTCGTGTAGTCGTCGAGGCTGGCCGTCTGGCGAACGGCCGCGGACCCGCCGCCCCGCCCCCCCCGGCCGCCCCCCCCCCCCCCGCCCCCCACCGGCTGCGGCCGGAACGAGTTGGTCGGGAATCTTGGCAGGGGCGAGGACGAAGTCCGCCGTGCCGGTCGCGATCGCTTCGCGCGGCATGCCATCAAACTTTGCGCTTTGCGGGTCTTGGATGACCACGAGGCCGCCCGCCTCTTTGATGGCGCGGACGCCGCGAGTGCCATCACTCCCGGTGCCCGAGAGAACGATCGCGATCGCACGCCCGCCCAACGTAGCCGCCATGGAGCGGAGCAAGATGTCGACGGGCAAAGAGAGGGCGCCCTGGGGCTTGTCCGCAAGAGAGAGGGCGCCGTCGACGACCTGGACGGTCCGCTTGGGTGGGAGCAAATGGATGACGTTGGGCGTGAGCTTCCCGCCGTCCGCCGCCTCGACGACGCCCATTTTGGTGCGACGCGACAGGAGCTCGACCATGGCCGTGGGGCAGGTGCTGAACCACGACGAACGCCATCCCGCTATCGGTCGGCATGGCTCGGAACAGGTCTTCAAGGGCTTCGAGCCCCCCGGCGGACGCCCCTACGCCGACGACGAAGCTGGGCTGCGGCTCTGAGCTCGCCAGCGCCGAATCGGTACCCGTGGTGGCTCCACCAGCCCATGTCGCCAACGCCCCCTACGCCGGTGCGTCAAACTACGCCGGTGCGTCAAAAAGCAGCTGAGCTTGAGCGTAAAGCAGCGTCGTGGCCCCTTCCACACTTTTGGCGCGAGGGTGAGCTCCAGCAAGGGCCAAGGCTCGGTGCAGATGGTCCCGAAAGGAACGTGGTGGACGGAGCGTCTACGGCGTGGAGACCTGGCGGGGCCAGCCGGGCGCACGCCCCCCGGGGTCCCGCGTTGGCGCAGCCGGACCAACGAGGAGAAGGAACCACATGACGCCCCGCCAAACCGCCGACCTTGCCGAACTGAGTGATGCCGAGCTGGAGAGCGCGAGCGGAGGGGCGACCCTCTCCCTCGGGCGAGGCCGCTGCGGATGCGGCAAGGAGATCGTGATCGAGGTCGACGAAAGCGACGAGCGCGTGGTCGCCGCCACTCCGTGAGCGTCGCCGCAGCGGCACGCGATTTCCACGCTCCCTTGCCGCGACTTGACGACCGGCCCCACCTCGGCCATGTTGCGCGCCCTCGATCTCGAGGCGTGGGGCTCGTCCCCTCGCTCCCCCCGTAAAGGGCCCGCTTCGCTCCGGGTACCATCGTGGGTAAGAGCGATTCTTCGGAAACGCCAGTGGGCTCAAAGAGGCAGTCTCTCGGCTTCGGCCTAGGCGCTACTGCCGCTCCTTCTCAGAGCGACCAAGGAATCACTCCAATGAACAGTCTCCCCGGCGTTTACGGCAAGAAGCTCGGCTGCATGTCCATCTTCACCGACGACGGCAGCGTCAAGACCGTCACCGTGGTCGAAGCCGGCCCCCTCGTGGTCGTTGGCAAGCGCACCATGGAGAAAGACGGCTACACGGCCCTCATCGTCGGTCTCGGCGAGCGCAAGGAGAAGCACACCTCCAAGCCGCTGGCGGGGCAGTTCAAGAAGGCGAACATGACGCCCAAGCGCCTCCTCAAAGAGCTCCGTTGCTCCGACGAGTGGGCCGCCAAGTTCGAGGTCGGCGCGACGATGAAGCTCGACGAGGTCTTCACGGCGGGCCAGTTCGTCGACGCGCAAGCGAAGACCCGCGGTCGCGGCTTCACGGGCGTCATGCGCCGCTGGAACATGGCCGGCTTCGTGTCGTCGCACGGCACGCACGAGTACTTCCGTCACGGCGGCTCCATCGGTACCAACATGACGCCCGGTCGCACGCTCCCGAACCTCAAGATGCCCGGCCAATACGGCAACGAGACGACGAGCGTCATGAACCAGAAGGTCTACCGCGTCGACGCCGACAAGCACCTGCTCCTCATCGAAGGCGCCGTGCCGGGTCCGAAGCAGGGCACGGTCCTCATCCGTCACGCCATCAAGAAGTCCAAGAAGGTGAAGCGCTGAGCGCATCGCGTCCTTGGCCATAGGCCCGCGCGGCCCGGCTGGCGCGGCCGTTGGAAGAAGGGTGAGCTTTGGCTCACCCTTTTTCGTTTGTGCGCGGCGGGGCGCGGGGGTCCGATTCAGCTACGTCCGCCGAGCGCTGAGACGACCGCGCTTGAGAGCGGTGCGCGTCAGCGGCGGTTCCTAGCCGACGACCGGCGGGCCGCGAGCGTCGACTCGCGAGCCTGGTCCGGCGGTTCAGAGGGTGGTCCGGGACTCGGTCTGGGATGCGCCTTATGGATGCCCTCACGCGAAACCGCGCGGCGGGGTGCCGGGCGGGTCGCGAGCCGATCGAAAGGACACACCATGAGCGCCAAGACTCTCCTCGTAGCCGCCTCCCTCCTGTGCATCCAACTCCTCGTCCCGACGGACGCGCGCGCTGCGCTTTCGGACACCTTGGGCGAGTGGGAAGGCACCGGCAGTGCGGCCGAGATCTCCGGGAAAGACCTCGGCGACTTCAAGGTCGTCCTCACGCGCAAGAGCATCGGTGCCGGGAAGGTTCGTGCCGACGGAAGAGTCACCCTCGCGAGCGGTCAGCAGATCGTCTTTTGGCAGGAGTTCTTGGAAACGGAGGGCCGTGGCTTCCGCCTCGTGACCAACCAGGGCTCTGGCGGTGGGCGGTGCTTCGCGAACGGGATGTGCCAGAGCTACGAGGAGCGTGCCGACGGACACGCCTTCGCGACGACCGTCGTCCACGACGGCGTCGGCAAGCTTCGCGTGCTCGTGACCGAGCTCGACCAGGGCAAGGCGACTCGGTTCTTCCAGCAAACGTTGTCGAAACGACAGTGAGTGCTACGCCCCCGAGTGGTCCCTTGCGCCGATGGCACCCACGATCACTGCTGAGTCCGAAGACGACAGCCGAGACGTTCGTCGCGAGCTTGCTCGTGTGGAACCCGCTCATCGCGGGAGCCTTCAATTTCGTCTTCGGCGGCACGCATGATTTCGCGGGACGCTGGCTCGTCGCGACCACCATCTCCGAGGCGGCGGCGTGCCAGTGTTTCGCCGGCGTCCACGGCTTTCGCTGGCTCGTCGGGGCGTACTCACGAGCGCGCGCGCGCGCCGTCCCGGGGTGGAGCGTCGGCTTCGGCTCCGGCTTCATCGTGGCTGCCGCGATCATGCCGCTCTCCCTCCCGCTGGCCTTCGCCGCCGGCGGGGTCGTCGCCCGCGCGGTCGGCGTCGACTCGGGTGCGACCGATTTCCGCGCCTATCGCGTTGGCATCGGCTTCGGTCTCGTGATGGCGGCCGTCTTCTTCTTCTATCGGAGCCGAGCCGAGGCCCGTGACGCGGCCCGTGACGCCGAGGCGCGCCTCGCGGAGCTCGAGAACCGGCGCCTCCGTGCGCAGCTCTCCGCGCTGACGGCCGAAATGAACCCGCACCTGCTCTTCAACGCGCTCAACACCGTCGCCTCACTGGTGCATCATGATCCCGACCGCGCCGAGGAGGTCGTCCTGCAGCTCGCGGACCTCTACCGCGGCGTGCTGCGCTCGGCGGGCTCGGCGACACACCCGTTGGGCGACGAGATGCGCTTATGCCGCGCGTACCTCGAGGTGGAGCACGCCCGCTTTGGCGCTCGACTCGTGCGCGAGATCGACGTTGACCCAGCGGTCGACCTGGAGACGATTCAGGTACCGGTGCTCGTGCTGCAACCCTTCGTGGAGAACGCCGTCAAACATGGCCTGTCCCGTCGCAAGGAGGGAGGCAAGGTTCGCCTCGAGCTGCGCATGAACGGACCGCACCTCGACATGACGGTGGACGACGATGGTGTCGGACTCGGTGAGTCGCGGGCACCTGGCACCGGCAGAGGCATCGCGAACTGCAAAGAACGGCTCGCCCTCACCTACTGCGGAAGAGCGAGCCTCGAGGTGGGCGCCCGCACGGGAGGCGGCACCCGGGTGGTCGTCTCGCTCCCAGTCGAGAGCGTGGGTTAGGCGATGGTGCGCGCCTTGATCGTGGACGACGAGGCCCCAGCGCGCGATCGGCTGCGACGCCTGCTCAAAGAACACGCCGACGTGGAGTGCGTGGGCGAGGCCACAAGCGGCCTCGACGCGCTCGAGATGATCGAAAGGGTCTCACCGGATCTCGTCTTCCTCGACATCCAGATGCCCGAGATGAACGGCCTGGAGGTGGCGGCTTCCCTCCCGACGCCTGGCCCCGCCGTCGTCTTCGCCACAGCCCACGACACGCACGCGCTTCGCGCCTTCGAGCTCGCCGCCGTCGACTATCTCCTCAAGCCCATCTCCAAAGAGCGGCTGCGACGCTCGCTCGAACGCGTGCGCTCGAGGAGAGCGCCGGCGGCGGAGGCCGCGCAGGCTGTGCTTTCCCGCATGGAGTCACGCCCCCAAAGGATGGCGGTGCGTGAGGGCGCCAAGTTCGTCGTCTTCGACACGGAACGAATTACCGCCATCCTCGCCCAGGATCACTACGCGGCTATCCTGGTCGACGGCCGCGAGTTGCTCTCGGAAGAGTCGCTCGACCGCCTCATGAGTCGCCTCGACAGCAAGAAATTCCTGCGCGTCCATCGCGGGGCGATCGTGAACGTCGCGCTCGTTCAGGAGCTGCAACACGAAGGCGATCGCAAGTACTTCGCGTTGCTCGCTGGCCTTCCCGGAACGCGAATCCCGATCAGCCGCGACAGGCTCGAGGAACTGAAGGGCAGACTGGGGATCGACTGACGGCCTCCCCCGCCGCCACCGCTCGAGACGGAACGCAGCGACGGCGACCGTCGCCAGTGCTACAGCCCTGCCATGAAAGCTCGGCTCACGCTCCTCGCGTTCACCTTCGTCGGGCTCGCGTGCACGGCATCTTCGTCGAGCAATCCGCCGGCCAAGGGCCCCGGACAGCGGACCGTCAGCACGCTCGACTCGAAGGGCGGGACCATCACCCTGGAGGGGGTGGCGACGGTCGTCTTTCCCGCTGGCGCCCTCGCTGCGGCGACGGAGGTCACGCTCGAGACTACGGCTGACGCGGCGACGGCGGCCCTCTTCGAGGAGAGCACGGTCATCTTCGAGCTCACGAACCGTGTGCCGTACGAGGTTCGCCTGCGCACCGGCAGCGCCGCGCTGACGGCTCCAGTGCAAGTCAGCCTCCGAATCCCGAGCACGATCACGGGGACCGCGCGCGCCCTCGCCGAGGTCGTCGAAGCGAGCGAGGAGGACGACTTCGTTCAGTTCGAAGTCCTCGACGCGGCGCGCTCCGGCGACTCGCTGTCGTTCTCGCTTCCTCACGAGCTCATCACGAACGCGATTCGGCCCGACGGCGCTCACGAGGCGGTGCTAACGCTCGCGGAGGGTCCAGGGATCCCGGGCGTGCCAGGATTTCCGACCGTGGGTGGCCCCACCGGCGGCGCCGGCGAGTGCCCCGTCAAGCCGTTCTATCCACCGCTCGCCAAGAACGAGGTCACAAGCCCGTTCAATCCGGGTCGTTCGATCGTCGTGCAAGGCAGGAGGGCCACCGGGCACTACGGCACCGACTATCGCGCCGCGAACGGCGCCGACCTCTTCGCCGCGGGGGATGGAGTCGTGCTGAAGTCCTACGTGAGCACGACGCTCGGCGAGTGCGTGATCCTCAAGGTCGACGGCGTGGGCTCCGTGCTCTACGCGCACATGAAGACGCGCGCCGTGCAGACGGGCGACAAGGTGACGTGCGGGCAAGTGATCGGCCAGGCGGACCACACGGGCCGTTCGCAAGCGCCCCACTTGCACCTGGAGCTCGCTCCCAACGGGGCCCTGTTCGGCTCGGCGAACAAGGTCGACTCAGCAGGGTGCCTCGACCCCAACGCCTGCGACGGGTGCCGCTTCACGAAGGACTACGTCGGGACCGCTCGGATCACCTATTCGCAGCCGTTCAACGCGGCGATCAACGACGCCGACGAGCACGAGGAGGTCAACGCGACGGGCGTGCTCCTCACCCCGGGAGAAGGCGGCGCACTCTATGTGAAGACGGCGACGATCAACGTCACGAAGACGCGAACGTTGCATCCGACGCCCGCACCGGATTGCACGATCACCACCACGGGCTCGGCCTCCATCACCGCAGGGACCCCCATCGACCCGGTCCGCGGCGTCTTGCGGTGCCTCCCACCGGGGATCTTCACCGACCCCGCGGACAAGACCATCTACATCGACACGCTGCAGCCGTTCACGATTCCGATGGAGAAGACGTTCTCGGGATGCGGGACCAGCGGCAAGGAAGACACGGGAGCCAGCTGGCTACTCATTCCGTCGATCCTGGCCGGGCCGCCGGGCCACTCCACGACGGCCGACAAGGCCACGCTCTCGGGCACGTTCGTGACACCGCCGAACAGCAAGGGTGGAACCACCACCCACGAGTGGAGCTTCACGCGCGTCAACTGACGGCCGCGCGGCGCGCCGACGGCGCCCGCCGGCGCCATCACAGGAGCCGGCCGTGAATCAATCGACGTATCGCGCGCATCGGAAACCGATGGAGCTGTAGCGGGCAGGGTTCGCGAAGGGCGACGGCGCGAAGCCGAAGGGCCCAACGAAGAACGGATTGGAGTCCACATCGCCCTTGAAGGGAGAGAGCGCGGGATACTCGAACGAGTATCCGAAGGAGGTGCGATTCGGGATCGGGAGCACCGCCACGCAGTTGTTGCAGGGATTCGAGGGCAAGCTGCCGGTAAACGAGTCCATCATGTGCTCGGCGACGTTGCCCGCAAGATCGTAGTGTCCGTAGCGGCCGACCGCCGCAGCCCCGCGACTCCCAACGGTCGCGGGCTCGGACGTGTTGAACACGGAGAGGAGCGATGTCGGGCTCGCGTTGCCCCAAGGGTAGGCCCGCTGCTCGTCGCCGCCGACGGACGCGGCCATGAGCTCCGCGTACGTGGCAAGGCGTCCGCCGTCCCACGCGCAGAAGAGGAACGCCTCGAAGAAGCTGACGCAGCCCATGGCCACGTTGTCGTTCGACCCGGGCGACGCGCTGTACTTGGAGCCACACGCGACGGCGGCGCTCTCCACGGCCGCGCCGGTGTTCAGCATCGAGCCCGCCCAGCCGGTGTCCCATCCTGTTCGGTGCGAGGTCTCGTCGCCACCCGCCCATGGCGCCTTTGGCAACGACGGCAGACTGCCCGCGCCGGCCGTCGTGCCGCTCCGCGCCGCCGCGTAGCCCGCGACGAACTTGCGGAAGCGGCCGACCGTTACCTCGTATCGATCGAGGCGGTATTCGGTGAGCGTCGCCGAGTCGGGGCCTGCCGACCCGCCGTTGTTCAGATCAAAGGAAACCTCGCCGCCGGGCCCCGTGATGAGTGGGCTCGCACAGCAGGTCTCGTTGTTGGCGGGCCCGCAGGTCGTGGGCACGCCCTGACAACTCGGCGGAACCGTGCAGTGGCCCGTCGCACAGGTACCTCCCCCGAGGCAGTCCGCTTGACGCGTGCACGCTGGACCGGGTCCCGCGTCGAAGCCACTGTCGAAGCCCGCATCCACGGCCGCGTCGAGGCCGGCGTCCACGGCGGCGTCCGAACCGGCGGCGTCCGCGGTGACGTCGGCGCTCGCGTCGGTGGCCCCGTCGCCGCGTGCGTCGCCACCAGCGTCCCCGCCGTCCACAACGACAAGGGCGTCGTCGCTCGCGTCGCCGACGGCTGCGCTATCGGCCACGGTTCCATCGCCCGCCGAGGCCTCCGCGCTGGGCGAAGCGTCCTTGACCTCGTCGGCGTCCGCGAGGGCGCTGTCGCCGGCGGCGTCTGCCCCGCCGGCGGTCCGCGTCTCCAGATCCACGAGCCCCGAGAGCGCCTGGCAGGCGCCCAACAAGGGGAGCGCGAGGACCGCCACGCGGAAACGGCCAACCATAAGGTCACACATACCGCAAACCCGACCGGCGCGACCAGGCGCCCAACTCCCCCAGCCTTGCACGGCCATCGTTCGCCGCCGACGCTCGTGATACGCTGCCGTGTCTCGTGCAGGCCGGCGCCCTCGTGACCCCCAACGTGCGCCTTGAGCGCGCCCTCGCCAAGGGCGGTATGGGCGCCATCTGGGTGGCCCATCACACGGGCCTCGCGACGGAAGTGGCCGTGAAATTCCTGAGCCGCGCGCTCGCCGAGAACCCGCAGATGCGGGCGCGCTTCGCCCGCGAGGCCAGCGCCGCCGCTCGAATCCGCAGCCCACACGTCGTTCAGGTCTTCGACCACGGCGTGACCGCCGAGGGCGACCCGTTCATCGTGATGGAGCTGCTCTCCGGGCAGGAGCTCGGAGCCCGCCTCGAAGAGGCACAACGCCTCGCGCCGGCCGAGCTCATCGCGATCCTCCGGCAAGCCTGCAAAGCGCTCTCAAAGGCCCACCAGGCCGGCGTGGTCCATCGCGACATCAAGCCGCAGAACATCTACCTGTGCGAGAACGACGGCGACTTTTTCGTCAAGGTGCTCGACTTCGGCATCGCGAAGGAGGAGCGCGCGCAACCGGAGTCCTCGACCCCGTTCACGCAAACCGGCTCGCTCTTGGGAACGCCCTACTACATGAGCCCGGAGCAGATCATGAAGCCCAAGGAGGTCGACCTCCGGGCCGACCTTTGGGCGCTCGCGGTCCTCGCCTACGAGTCCCTAACGGGCGAGCTGCCGTTCGATGGCGAGACCTTCGGCGCCATCAGTGTGAAGGCTGTGACCGGCGACTTCCGTCCGCCGTCCGAGCTTTGTCCCGAGCTGCCCAAGAGCGTCGACGCGTGGTTCGCGAAGGCCTTCGACCCGGAGGTGCAGCGGCGCTTCCAGTCGGCGCGCGAGCTCGCCGAGTCATTCGCCAACGCCTTCCCTGCGGCGCAGCGCTCGATGCGTCCGTCGGCGCCATCGCTGGTCGAAGACACGCGAGAGTTTCCCGTCGTGACTGTGCCCCCGGCAGCACCCGACAGCACCACGGCCAAGGGCCTGGGATTCGAGCCAACGGTCCCACCGCCGGGGGCCTTGCCGCGCGCCGATACGCTCGTCGCCGGCGGTGTTGCCGTCGTAGCGCCCCCCCGCGGTGTCGACAAAGAGATCGCCCTCGAGCTCGACGTCGCGCCGCCGGCGCAAGCACCAACGCCCGCGTTGACGACCGGTCGTGTCGGTCCGCCCCAACACGTTCCCGCTGCCGCATCCACGGCGCCGGGCCGCGCACCGTTGGCCATGACGAGCCGCGCCTCACGAGCGGCCGTCGCCCTCGTGCTGGTCGTCGGCATCGGCGGCGGCATCGGCGCGAGTCGCTACATCTCCAGTGCCGCCGACGCGCCTGCCGCGCCCCGCGAACCGGCCCGAGAGCCGACGGCGCTCTCTGCGGAGCCCAGCCCGATTCAGCAACCCGCGCCGCTTGGTGCCCCCGCCACGTCGACGGCCGTGGCGGCGTCGCCGGCGCCGGGCCCCTCGTCATCCACCGCACCGCCCTCGACGGCCCTCGCGACGCCGCAGCCGCCAAAGTTGGAGCGCTCAACGGCGCGCCCAAAGCCGCCCAAGCCGACGTCGACGGCGCCGGTCATCAAGGAGGTCAAAGATCGTGGCTTCTGAACGTCTACGCGCTTCTGGGCGCCAACACGGGCGGTCCTTCCTGTGGTTTGCGGCCGTTCTGCTCACGGCTTCGACGGCCGCCGCGGAGCCGTCGGCGACTGAGCGCGAGGCGGCTCGCCAGCTCATGGACGAAGGCGACCGGCGCGTCGCAGCCCGCGACTTTGCGGGCGCCCTCGATGCCTTCACGCGAGCCCACGCCCTCATGCACGTGCCCACGACCGGCGTCGAGCTGGCGCGCGCAGGCGGGTGTCGGTCGCCTCGTGGAGGCGCGCGACACGGCCCTCGAAGTCGTCCGCAGCGCGCCCGCGGCCGGTGAACCGACCGCCTTCACGAAGGCTCGCGCGGACGCGGCCAAGCTCGCCGAGGAGCTCGGCGCGCGCATTCCGACGGTGTCGGTCAAGGTCACCGGAGCGACGGAGTGGACCCTTCGCATCGACGGTCGCGTCGTGGGCGACGTGCTCAAGACTGTGCCGCTCCCGGTCAACCCGGGGTCCGTGCTCATCGAGGTTCTCTCGCCGGCGCACAAGACGGCGCGGCGCACCGTAACCGTGGCGGAGCGTGACCGGAGCGCCATCGCTGTGGCGTTGGAAGCGGACGCCGCGGTCGCGACGCCAAGCCGCGCCCATGAGGGAGCGAGTCGAGGCCCCGCGAGCGACGCCGCCCCCCAAGACAAGAGCGCGGGAACGAGCCCCCTCGTGTGGGTCGGCTTTGGCTCCGCGGCTGCCTTCGCCGGCGTCGGAGCCATCACAGGCCTCATCTCTCTGTCCAAGGTCTCCGACATCAAAGCGGAGTGCGAAGGCAATCTCTGCCCCGCTTCGACGGAAGGCGACCGCTCCTCTGCCTCGACCTTGGCGTGGGCGTCGAACATCGCCTTCGGCCTCGCAGCGGGTGGACTCGTGGTGGGCACGGTCGGTCTCTTTGCGAGCCCCGCCCGCGGTGAGCGCGCGAGCGTGAAGCCGCTCGTCGCCACGACGCCGAGTGGCGGGCTCGTTGGCCTCGAGGGACGATTTCGCTAGCGCTCGAGGCAGTACACGTGGGCGGCGTAGTCGCAGGCGAACATGCGAAGGCCGACGACGCCGGCGGCCCGCACCATCTCCGGCGCCACCGCTGACGCGCGCCCGAGGGCCCCGTAGCTGCCGGTGGCGAGGCTCCAATCTTGGCACGTGTAAGATGCAAATTGAACGTCGCCAGGAGGGCTCGGCGAGAGCGCGAAGTTGTAGATACCCGTCCACGCGTCACCCAAGTCCGCTTGGAGATACGTCCCGTCGGCGTGCTGCGTGAGGGCCGCCGAGACCGCAGGAACGTTTTGCGCGAGCGCGCTGCCGTTCGAAAAGACCGCGACTCCGTCGCGCCGAAAGAAGCCGCCGCGGCTCACGTCGGCGAAGAGCGGCACCCGTTGGAACGCCGATTGGGCCGTCGTCGAAAGCAGAGCGCTGAAGCTCCCCGCGAGCCCGGCGGCCGACGCCTCGTTCTGGCAGAGGGTGTCGAAGGCAGCGGCCCCCGCCGGCGTGGAAACCCCCTTCGACAGAAAGGCGCGGCGTGACACGACCGGTGACGGCGGGATCACGACCTTCGCAACCACGCCGCTGTGATTCTTGCCGAAGCAGTAGAGGCGCCCCGGCATCTTGCACGAGCGCTGCTCGTTCTGCTGCTTGTCGACGACGCGGATGTCGTAGTCGGTGAAGCCCCGCGTACCGTGCCACGCGAACCCGTATTGCCCGGCCAGTTCTCCACCCGACGTCCAACGATCGCAGTGTCCGTTGCTGATGAAGTTGTTGGGCGCGAGCGTGCCGTCGCCGTTGGTGCCGGTGAAGACGAACTCATGACTCGCGGTGGCGATCTTGCCTCCCAGTTCCGTGTAGCCGATGGCGTTGAACATCTCGCCGTCAGCGATGCCCGGGTCAAGGGCCGCCCCCTACGGGGTTGTCAAACACGGGCTGCCCTAACACGTTGATCCATCCGCGGTACGCCGCGATGCGCGAGAGGGCGGTGACCTCCGGCGTCGACAACCACGCCACGTAGGCCCCGGGAAGCCCCGCGGCTGCCGCCAGGCTGTTGCAGAGCGCGTCGGCGCCAGCGAGCCCGTTGCCGCCAGCCGCCGGATCCAACGCTCCAAAATTGCCGTCGTGGGTAGCCGACGTCACAAAGACGTAGTTCTGCGCAACCACGGTGAGCGCCGTCGCCTTCGCTGAATCGGCCACGAACACGCAGTCGCTGGTGCCCTTGCAGAGCGCACCGGAGAAGTGCGCGTCGTTGTTGGCTGCAGGCACCGCGTGGATCGTGACGGTCTTGCCCGCCGCAACGAGCCGCGACTGCACGCCGTCGCACGCGGCGCCGGTGCAGACGGCGACGCCGTCGATCGAGAGGCTCGTGAGGCTCGCCCCGGGACGAACCGCCACGGTGACCGTGATCAGGACCTGTCCTGCGTCGGGCGCCGCCGCGTCGACGACATCGGCGCCGGCGTCCAGGCTCGCATCGTTGCCAGCGTCTGCCGCGGCGAGGGTCGCATCCGAGGCGTCCACACCGCCGTCGAGCGCGTGCGCATCCGCGTCGGGCATCCACGTCGCGTCAGCCGCATCACCGGTCGCCGAATCCGGAGCGGCCTCGGAATCGGCGGCCCCATCGCTCGCGCTCGCACCATCGGACGTCACCGCGACGTCGGCGAGCGACGCATCGGCGCCAAGCGCCGAGTCCGACGCCGCATCGATCGCGCCGGCGGCCCCGCGGGTCTCGAGCTCGGTCAACCCTGAGAGGAGCTGGCAGCCGCCCAAGAGGGCCCAGAGCGCCAAGGTGGCTGCAGCCTGGAGACGCCTACGCGTGGCCCGCACCCCGACAAGGTATCAAGACTTGTGGCCTTCAAGGCATGGTTCATGGCTCGGACCGCGCCCGCCGCCGCGGTTCGAGGAGCGTGCGGAGGAGGGCCATGCGCGCTCGACTGACGATTTTGTCGCATGCCCGGCGACGCGGGGCTCGCATTGCGGGAGGGGGTCCACTAGCCTCGATACGCGATGCGTCGGAACCCGTACCAGCGGCCCGATCACAAGACGGTCGAGGCCAAGAAGCGAGGCTTTCCGGCGCGTAGCGTCTACAAGCTCGACGAGATCGATCGGCGCGTGCGGCTCCTGCGGCAGGGGCAACGGGTCTTGGACCTCGGCGCGGCTCCCGGTAGCTGGTCCATGTACGTGGCGCCGAAGATCGGCGGCCGCGGGCACCTGCTCGCCGTCGATCGAAATCCGCTCGAGATCTCGCTCCCCGCGTGGGCGACCTTCGTGCAAGGCGACGCGCTCTCGCTGACCAACGAAGCGCTCTCCATGTTTGCGCCCTACGACGTCGTCCTCTCGGACATGGCACCTGACACCACGGGCAACCGCTTCACCGACCAAACACGCAGCTTCGATCTCTTCATGCGCGCCTTGGCCGTCGCCGAGAAGCTGCTCGCCCCCGGCGGGACCTTCGTCGGGAAGATCTTCATGGGCGAAGATTTCCCCCTGGCACGCGCGGAAGTGAAGAGGCTGTTCACCAGCGAGCGCCTCATCCGGCCTGAAGGCACCCGTCCCGTCAGCTACGAGATCTTCGTCGTCGGCGAGGGGCGCAAGGCCGCTCTCGCTCCGCCGCCGCCGGCGCCCGTCGAGGCGGCCCCCGTCGTGGTCCCCGTGGCGCCCGCTTCAACCGCGAAGGTGGAGGCCAAGGCCGCGAAGAAGGCAGCACCGCGGAAGAAGAGCGCGAGCCAAACCAAGGCGCCCTCGCCGCAAGACGGCCAAGACGGCCAAGAGGAAGCCGTGAGGGCGCGGCGGCGCGAGGTCTCGACGTGGTGATGTTGCAGCCCCAGTCGTCGCTCGGGGGGCGCTTCGACGTCGAGCGTGAAGTCGGCCGCGGCGCCGCGGGCATTGTTTACCGAGCGCTCGACCGCATGACGGGTCAACCGGTGGCGCTCAAGGTCATCGCGATCGCCGGCGTCGACGCCAGCGAAGAGGCTCGCTTTCAACGCGAGGGACGCCTCTTGGCGGGCCTTCGCCATCCGGGCATCGTGCGCCTCGTCGCCTTCGGCCAGCTCGACGAGGGCCAGCCCTACATCGCGATGGAGTGGCTCGACGGAGAGGACATCGCGGTCCGGCAGCGTCGCTCGCCGATGCCCCTCTCCATGTGCCTCGAGGTGGCGGCTCAAATCTCCGAAGCGCTGGCGGCGGCCCACGCCGCCGGGGTCGTGCATCGCGACGTCAAGCCCTCCAACGTGCTGCTCGTCGGAAGCCGTGATGGCAAGCCAGGCCCGATCCAAGCGAAGCTCGTGGACTTCGGCGTCGCCGCCGGCGAGGACGCCAAGCTGACACGAACGGGCGCGATCATTGGAACGCCCGCCTACATGGCGCCAGAGCAAGCTCGCGGCGACGGCGAGGTCGACGCGCGCGCCGACCTCTACTCGCTCGGCGCGACGCTCTTCGAGATGATCGCGTCGCGGCCGCCACACATCGGCCCCACGCCCATCGCGATCCTCGCGCGCCTCGTCACCACCCCGGCGCCGCGCCTGTCGGAGGTGATGCGGGGCGTACCGCCGGAGCTCGATGAGCTCTTGGCAAGTCTCTTGGCGACGGCCCCCAACGAGCGCCCCGTCAGCGCCGACTTCGTGGCCGACGAGCTGCGGCGTATCGCGAGCGAGGTAGCGCTCGACGTCGCCTACGGCACGCGCGCCGCCGCGCCGCCGCCGCCCGAATCGTCGGATCACGAGCTCGGCGCCTCAAGCAAGGCGCCAGCGAGCGGACTCGCGCCTGTCTCGGCGGGCGGTTCGCGACTCGTGACATCGATCCTCGCGACGCACGTCCCGAAGGGGCCGTCGCGCTCGAGACTCGTGGCCCACCTCCGCGCGCGCGGCGCCGAAGCCACCGAGCTCGGTGGCGGTGCTGTCGTCGCCCATCTCGGCGTGAGACGCGCCGCCGGCGACGAGGCCATTCGCGCCCTTGAGATCGCGATGCGCATGGCGAAAGCTGGCGCCAGCGTGGGCGTCGCCACGGGACGCAGTCGCATCGATGGCTCGAGGCCGAGCGGTGAGGTCGTCGACCGCGCTGCGGCGTTGGCGCGCGACGCGGCGCGCGGCAGCGTACTCGCCGACACGACCACGACCGAGCTCTCGCGAGGGCAATACGAATTCCAGATGCGCGAGGACGGCGCCACCCTCGTCACGGAGGCGGCTCAAGGCAAGCCGGAAGCCGGCGCCGGCGGCGCGCCTTTCGTCGGCCGCGAGGCGGAGCTCGCGCAGGTCGTCGGCGCGTTTGAACGGTCCGCCGAGGACAAAACGCCGATCCTGACGACGGTCACCGGCGCACCAGGCATCGGCAAGACGAGGCTTCGCCGCGAAGCCCTCGCGCGCGTGGGGGCGCACGTCTCATCGCCGCGCATCGTGAGCGTCCGCGCGGAGCCCTTCGCGCGGGGGCAAGCGCTCGGCATCGCCGCCGCCGTCGCCCGCGTGCTGGCAGGGGTCTCGAAGAGCGACACGCTGGCGCACGCCATGTCCGCCGTGAGTGAGCTTGCCGTGGTTCCCGAGGCGCGAGAGGCCCTCGCGCGCTTGCTCGTCAACGAGACGCTCCCCGCCATCGCCGACGGTCGCGGCGCCCGCGACGCTTTGTGGCTCGCCATCGTGGAGCTTGCGGTCCACGAAGCGAAGAAGCGTCCTCTCGTCATTGGCATCGAGGACGCCCACTGGGCTGACGGCGAGAGCCTGACGTTGCTCGATCACGTGCTCGGTCGCAGCGGCGGCCTGCCGCTTTGGGTCGTGGCCACCGCCCGACCGGTCCTCTGGCGCGAAGACCCGAACCGCTTCGCCGGCCGCGATCACGTTCGCATCGAGCTTCGCCCGCTCGGGCGCCGCGCCACGCGCGCCATTGCCACGTTCGTCCTGGGCGACCGCGCCGGCTCACGCGACGGCGAGCTGCTCTGCGACACCATCGCCGCGCAGTCGGGCGGCTCCCCGCTCTTCGCCGAGGAGCTCGCGCGACTGACGGCACAAGGTCGCGACGCGGCGAGCGCGCCGACCATTGAAGCGGCCATGCAGGTGCAGCTCGACGCGCTAGACGACAGCGTTCGCGAGGCCGCGACGCGGTTCTCCGTCTTCGGACTCGCCGGCTGGGACGCGGGCCTGGCGGCGCTCGGCACCACGAGCCCCGGCGAAACGCTGCGGACGCTTGCGGGCGCCGAAATCGTCCAGGAGCAGTCGGCGTCCCGCTTCGTCGGCACGCGAGAGTGGGCCTTCAAGCACGCGCTCATGCGCGAGGTGGCGTACGCGTCGCTGTCGGAGGAGTCGCTTCGCGAATGGCACGCGCGCGCCGGCACGTGGCTCGCGAAGATGGGCGAAGACGACGCAACGACGGCGCGCCACTTTGAGCTCGGCGGGCGAAACATCGAGGCGGCGCATCACCTTGAACGCGCGGCTTCGCGAGCCCTCGCGGCGCACGCGCTCGCCGACGCGGTCTCCATGGCCGACAAGGCCCTCTCCTTCTCCGACGACAAGCCGACAGCCTTCGCTCGCGCGCTCATCCTCGAGGAGGCGTGGAGCCGACTCGATGCGCGCGCCGGCGAGCGGGACTCGGCCATTCGCGCGCTCGAAGACGCCGTCTTCGACGAGGCCAGTCGCGTCCGCGCCTCGGGGGCGCGGGTCCGCTACGAGGACGCTTGCGGCGGCGCGCCAGAGACGGCGGAGCGGCTGGACGGCGTGCGAACGCGCGCGCAGGCGTTGGCCCTCGTCGACGAGGAGGCGCGCTGTGCGGCGGCGCTGGCCACCCGATACGCCTTCGCCGGCGAGCTCGATCGCGCCGAAGCCGTGGCGGCGACGCTCCTGGAGCTCGCCAAGACGCGAGGCATCGCCACGGCAGCCGTCGACGCGTACCAAACGATGGCCGTCGTGCATCAGGCCCGCGGCGATGTCGGCCTCGCTTTGGCGGCGCGGCGCAGCGCTGTCGACGCGGCCCGAAGCGCGGGCCTCCTGGCGCGCGAAGCGATGCTCTCCACCAACGTGGGCTTCGCGCTCACGACCATGGGCGCTCGCGACGAGGCGCGGGAGGCCATCGCGTCAGGCCTCGCCCTCGCCGCGCGCATCGGTTCCCCGGGGACCTTGCGTCACGGGCAGATGAACCTCCTGTGCTTCAGCGCCACCTTTGGTCAAGACCGCGAGCTCGACCGATTCCTCGCGGAGCCACGCAGCACCGCGGAGGCGGCCATCTTCGGGAGTTGGGTTCCCCACGATCGGGCGACGCTCGGCGTGCTCTTCTACCGAGGCCTCGAGCTGCTCGCCAGCGACGCCCCCCTCGCAGCACAACAGGCGCGCACGCTCCTCCGCACGGCGGCCCACGGCTACCGCGCCACCGAGATGCTCGACGTGGTGCCCGTCGCCCTCGGCTACCTCGCCGCCTCGGAGCTTCGAACCGGCAACGCGGAGGCGGCGCGCGAGCTCGCTTGCGAAGCCGCCGAGCTCCTCGACCACGGGTCACCGAGCCTCCTCAACGAAGCGCCGGTCTTCCTCGCGCTGCACGAGGCGCTCTTGGCCCTGGGAAAGACGAGCGACGCCAAGGACGCGATCCTGCGGGCCCTCCCGCGGCTCGTCAAACGGACCCGTGCGCTCTCCGGCACAGGGCACACGTACGATTTCTTGACGGCCCTCCGCCCGAACGCCGAGCTCATTGCCGCGGCGAGGCGGTACGACATCTTACCGGAAGACATTCGCTCGCTGCTCGACGCGGGCCCCGTGTCGGCGCGAGCACGAGCGGCGACCTAGCGTAGCGGCGCTCGCTACCCTGCGGCTGCCGCCGCGCGCGCCTCTTCCAGCACGGAGAGGAGCGCGAGGGCGCTCTCATCCCACGACTTCGGCCCGCGACGAACGATGCGCTCCTCGTCCCAAGCGGCGTCGAGGACCTCAGCGAGAGCGCGCGCGAGGCGCTCGGCGTTCTTCACCGGGACCAAACGTCCGACGTCGTCGTCGACGAGATCAGGGATCCCGCCGACGTCGCTGGCCACGACGGGGCGCCCCGAGGCGAGGGCTTCGAGGACCACGTTGGGCGTGCCTTCACGATGGCTGGGCAGGCAAAAGACGTCGCAGGCCGCGAGCCACGACGCGATCTCAGGCAGCGGACGCGCCCCCGGGGCGAGCACATGACCGCCGGAAGCGTCGGCGAGAAGCTTCACTCGCGCGGAGCTCTCGCCGTCGCCGAGGAGCGCGAAGCGGAGCGACGGCCTTTCGCGGCGGAGCCGTTCGATGGCCGTGAGCAGCTCGTCGATCCCCTTGGCGACCTCGAGGCGCCCGACGAAGACGACGAGCTTGGCGTCTTGAGGCACTCGCAACTGGGCCCGCGCAGCGCCTCGTGACTGCGAGCGAAAGAGCGCCGTATCAACGCCGTTCGCGACGAAGCGAATGCGGCCTTCGGCGACGCCGAGCTTCTGGAGTTCCTCGCCGAGGGGCCGCGAGACGCAGACGGCCCGCGTCGCCGACGGCAGCAGCGCCCTGAGCCAGAGTCGAGCGCCGGGGCGCTTGGCGATCACGTTGACGTCGGAGCCGTGCACCTTGATGACCGACGGCTTGCCGAGGAGCCGCGCGAGCGCGATGGCGACGGCCGCATCGGGGTAGGCCCAAGCGCCGAGGATGATGTCGGCGCGACGTACGAGGTCGAGGTGCAAGAGCGACGCCGCGAAATACAAGGGGGCCGCCGCCGCGAGGCCGACGCGAGGCAGGTACGGGGCCCGCATGATTCGCACGGGAATCCCGTCGATGCTCTCGTCCTTCGGAAGGGCATCTAGCTTCGCCGCACGAGCTGGCACGCCGAAGCGCGACGCCAGCGGCACGTAGGGGATGGCTTCCAGCACGTCGAGATCGACGTGTTTCGCGAGCGCGCCGAACTGCTGCCGGTTGAAGGGCGAGCTGAGCGGCTCCAGACTGTTGGGAAAGATCCGGGTGATGGCGAGTACGCGCATGCCGTTCGAAACTCGATCTGTGATACCCAAGATGCCCCCGCTGACGGAAGGGTAGTACGGTGGCCGTCCGCGGGGTCGGTCGATGCGCATCGTTCACGTCGTCCAGAGCTTAGGATTGGGTGGTCAAGAGCGCCTCGTCCTGCACTTGAGCCGAGAGCTCGTCCGCCGGGGCCACGAAGTATCGATCATTTCGCTGACGCCGGGCGGGAGCCTGCGCGCTGACTTCGCGGCGGCGCGCGTTCGTGTCGTTTCGCTCTCCCGTCGCGAAGGCTTCGACCCGATCCTCCCGACGCGCCTCGCCGCTGAGCTCGCGCTGCTGCGGCCCGACGTGGTGCACACGCACAACCCCTCGCCGATGCTCTACGCGGTCCCCATCGCGCGCGGCCTCGGCGTCCACGCCATCGTGCACACGAAACACGGGGCGAACATCTACGGGACCCGTTCGCTGTCGGCGGCGCGCGTCGTGGCACGGCTCGTTACGTCGTTCGTGGCCTGCTCGGAAGGGACCGCCGTCACCGCCCGGTCGAAGGAGCTCGTGCCGTCGCGCTTGCTCCGCGTGATCCCCAACGGGATTCCCCTCGGCGACTTCGATCCGGCGCGGCCGAAGCGCACGGCCACGAGGCGAGAGCTCGGAGTCCCCGACGATGCGTTCGTCGTCGGCACCGTCGGGCGCCTGGCGCCGGAGAAGGACCAGGCGCTCCTCTTGTCGGCCGTCTGGCCGCTGCTTGGGCCTCGCCTGCATCTCGTCGTGGTGGGCGACGGCCCCGAGCGCGCGGCGCTCGAGCGCGCGACGGGCGACATGGCCCCCTTCGTTCACATCCTCGGCGTCCGCGCCGACATCCCCGAGCTCCTCTCGACCTTTGACGTCTTCGCCTTGACGTCGAAGACCGAAGGGCTTCCGCTCGTGATCCCCGAAGCGCTCGCGGCCGGGTTGCCGGTGGTGGCCACGGCGGTCGGCGGCGTGGCTGACATTGTGCCGCCCACCGTCGGCATCTTGTGCCGCTCGGGCGATCGGCAGGCCCTCGAGGCTGCCTTTCGCCGCCTCCACCGCGACGCTGCCGAGCGTGACGCCATGGGCGCCGCCGCCGTCCAGTACGCGCGGGAGCGCTTCTCCATCGAGACAATGACCGATCGCTACCTCGAGCTTTACGCACGGACGAGGAACTGAGCACCGTGACGCCGCTCGCGATTCCGCTCTTCCTTCTGACCACCGACGTGGCCGGCAACGTCTCCGTTGTTGAGGGCATCAACGACAACGCCGCCGAAAGGATCGACGCAACCGGCGCGCGCGAGCGGCACGCCTCGTTGTTCACGGGGTTGTCGGCCACCGGGACGCTGCGCGTCGCAGCGCGAGATTCCGACTCACACGCGCTGTCGGCGCGCACGCGCCTGCAAACGTACAACTCGCTGAGCAGCGTGCCGTCGCGGGCCCCGTCGGGAACGGCGATCTTTTCCTACACGGGCGCTTTCTCGACGAGCAAGCGGGGAGGCCTCGCGCTCGGCGCCTCGGCGTCGTTCACCTCCATCGCGTCGGCGCGGGCCAGCGACGGCAACCTCCTCTTGACGCTCGACCCCCTGTCGAACGGCACCCAGGTCGCGTTCTATTCCGGCTCGGCGAGCTATTCGCATGCGCTCTCCCCGCGTCTCGGCATCAGTCAGAGCCTTGGCCTTCTCGCGACGAGTACGCTCACCGCCGCCCCCATCGACGCCGCCAACGGCGTCGTCCTCGATCGCCGCGGCATCGACGGGATCATTCCCTCGAGCACGACGACCCTCTCGCGTGAGCTCGGACCTCGCGACACGGGGCTCCTGTCGGTCACCTACCGGATGATCTACAGCCCCTACTCATTCGACATTCGGACCGTTCCCGCCGCTCTCGGTCCGCCACAGCGAATCCATCAGGTCATCCCCGGCGTGGGACTCTCGCACGCTGTGACCGACACCATCACGTCCACGACCACGGCCGGCGTGAGCTTCGCCACGGCACCTCTGTTCGATCCGGAGAAGAGCGTCGACGTGTTTCCCGTCGGATCGCAGCAGCTGGTCTTCGCCGGTCGGCGGTTCAGCGCGCGCGCGCTGGCCAGCGTCACCTACGGGACGACGTCCGCCAGGTTGGGCGCGGGCCCGGCCTACAGCCTCGTCGGAAGCGTCTCCGGCGCGCCCATCGAAGGACACGCGTATCGGTCCCTCTACATGGTGGCGGCAATTCAAGCGAACCACTCCACGGTGCGCACGGCCGATGGCACGGCCGCGCTCGAAGGCGTCGGCACGGGCGTCGAATTTCGCTACGGGCTCACCAAGTGGCTCGGCATCTACACCGGCTACGATCTCAGGCTCACGTCGCAATTCGGAGGCGCCGGCGACGGCTCCTTTCGGCAGATCGTGTTTGTGGGACTCTCGGGCTATTTCTCAAGCGACAAGACGTTGCCCCCCATCGAGACGACGCAGAGCCCTTATGCGCCCTAATCGAGGTTCGGCTGGTGGGACCGTGGCCGGTCCCGTCCACGTCGCTGCGCGACGCGGAGGCCTCCCCCCGCCTCCTCGAAAGTCCGAGGACCCGCGACATCGCAAGCTCGCCGCAGGCGTGCGTGCGCGGACGTTATCTCGGCTCGCAGCGATGCTCTGCGTGGTCGCGGCGACGCTCGTGTCGACTTCAGCCACGGCGGCGCCGCTCGACTTGGTGTGGAGCGCGCCGGCCGCGTGTCCTCGTCGGGAGCGCGTCGCCGACGACGTGAGCCGCATGGCCCACCCCGCGGCCGACGCGCGCCGCGTGCGCGCCGAGGCGACCGTGGTCGAGCGCGGCAGCATCGACAGAGCCGGTCGCGCGACCACGCTCTTCGTCGTGGACCTCGTGGTCGACGGTGGCTCTCGCCATCTCGAAGCCGACGACTGCGAGTCGCTGGCCAACGCCGTGGCGCTCATCCTCGCGCTCGCGATCGATCCGAACGCGAAGCCGCTTGCGGCGCCGACGCCGCCAACGCGACCGGGCGACGGGGGCAGTCCAGCTCCAGCGCCGGTGCCCCCAAGCACCCCGCCGGCGGGCACAGCCGCGGGCGCGGCGACGGCCCCACCCGCGCGCGAGCTCCCCCGGGCTGGGGCAGCTCCGCCGGCTCCCACCTCCCCCGAACGAGGCTGGACCGAGCGGCTCACGGCCTTCGGCGTCGGCGTGGCGGCCGATGGGGCCACGCTGCCCAACGCCGCTGCCGGGCCCGGGCTCTTCGCCGGCGTGCGCATCGCGCCGGTTCACATCGACTTGTTCGGAGCGCTCTTTCCTGAGCAGACAGCGAGCGTCCAAGGCGGCGCCACGACGGCCGGCGCGCGTATCGCGGGCGCGATGGCAGGCGTCCGCGGTGGCCCCTCGTTTCGCGCGGGCCCCGTCGAGCTCGGTCCACAAGTCGCGCTCACGCTCCGCAGTCTCTCGGCGAGCGCCTTCGGGGCGACCACGAGCTCCACGGGTTCAGCGGAGTGGCTCGCTCTCGGCGCCGGGGGACACGCGGCGCTCGTCCTTCACAGCGCCTTCGCGGTTCGCGCTGACGTCACCGCCGACTTCGCCCTGGCGACGCCCGAGTTCGTCATCGAGAACCTCGCCTCGGTGCATCGCCCGGCGGCCACCACGGCGGCCGGGTTCTTGGGCTTCGAGGTCCGCCTCCGCTAGCCGAAAAGCCCTTGTGATTCATGCCACTTTCGCCCCTCCGCGACGGCTATGCTGATTTGGTGACGGTTCGCCGGTCCGGCGGCCACTCACCCCGAGGATGTTCTTGGCTTCTCCCGTCGCCATGCCGGCCCCGAAGGACGGCCCAAGCTCCGCGCCGGCCAGCGGCCTTGCGTTCGACGACGTCTATGAAGAACACTTTGCCTTCGTTTGGCGGAGCGTTCGCCGCCTCGGCGTCGACGAGAGCGCCGTCGATGACGTCGCGCAGGAGATCTTTCTCGTGGTCCATCGGCGGCTCGAAGACTTCGAAGCACGTTCGTCGGTCCGCACATGGCTCTTTGCCATCGCGCTGCGCGTCGTGCGCGACCACCGGCGCGCTCGAAGTCGGCGACGCGAAGCGCCGCCGGCCGACGCGAGCGAGCTCGAAGCGGTGCCGGCGCACGCCGAGCACGGCCCCATGGAGCGGGCCGCCAAAGCGGAGGCCGTGAAGGTGCTCCACGAGCTTCTTGACGCGCTCGATGACGACAAGCGAGAGGTCTTCGTCCTCGCAGAGCTCGAACAGATGCCGGCCCCAGAGATCGCCGACGCCGTGGGCGTCAACGTGAACACCGTCTATTCGCGCCTGCGCGCCGCGCGGCAAGACTTCGAAAGCGCGCTCGCGCGGCATCACGCGCGCGATCGCTGGAGGCTACGATGAGCGACCTCGGGCGCGACGCAAAGAACTTGATCGACCTCGCGCGCGACGGCGACGAACCGACGGTCGCCGATCGAACGCGGCTGCGCCAACAGCTCGCGCTGCGCATTGGTGTCGCAGCGGCGACCGGCACGGGCGCCGCGCTCGCCACGAAGACCACGGCCGCGGCGGCGGCCAAGTCGGTCGCCACGGGTGCGGCGGTGGCCTCTTCCACCGCTGGTGCCGGCGCCGTCGCCTCCACGACGTGGGTCGCCGGGGCGTCGCTTGCCACCAAGTTCGTCGCGACGGTCCTGGTCGCGGGCGCCGTGACCGGCGGCGCGGCGCTGTTCACGCGCGGGGAGCAAGGGGCTCGTGCTCCTTCAGCGCCGCAGGCGCCGACCGCGGTGACGGCGTTGGCGAGCACGGCCTCGCAAGCGGGCGCGAACCCGGCCCCCGCGTTCGTCGCGCCGGGGCCCACGGTCGCCGAAGCGGTGACGCCGACGATGGAGACGTCGGCGCCCGTCGCGCAAGCCGTTCCGAAGCCCATCGCCCGCGTCGCGAGCCTCGAGCAGGCGCCGCCCCTCACCGAGGCTGCGCGCCCCGTGACCACCCAGGTCGTCGCGCCGAAGTCGCCGTCCACACTCGACCAGGAGACGCGCCTGCTCCGAAGCGCGCAGGTGGCCCTCGACTCGGGCGACGCCGCCCTCGCCCTCTCTCTGCTGGGCGAGCACGCGCGAACCTTCCCAACGGGCATGCTCTCCGAGGAGCGCCGAGCTCAGCGGATCTTCGCGCTATGCAGCGCGCGCCGCGACACGGAAGCCCGCGCTGAGGCGCAACGCTTCGTGGCCGAGAGCCCGCGCTCGCCCCTTCTGACGCGCGTCCGTGAGTCCTGCGGGGGGAAGTGATTTTTCTTAACGGCTGGCGCCCGCGCCGGCCACTCACCTCATGAACGTCGCGACCATGACGTTTCCTTCCACGGTGACGCGCTTTGGCGCGACCACCCCAATTCGGAGAGTGTCATGCGAAATCTTTCGACCGCGTTGCTCCTGCCCACGCTCCTCGTCCTCGCCGCCTGTAGCGGCAAGACCGTGATCGGCTCCGTGGAGGGGACCCTCAAGAAGAACCCCGACGGCGGCGCCACCGGCACCGGGAGCGACTGCAACTACGGCGGCAAGACGGCGCAGCTCGGTGAGAGCTTCATCGGTCCTGACGGCTGCAACACGTGCAAGTGCGCGGCTGAGGGAGCCTTCTGCACGGAGATGGCGTGCGTGGCCGACGGCGGCTCCGGCGACGGCTGCGCCTATGGCACGCAGTTCTACGCGGTCGGCGCGTCGTTCAAGTGCGATGACGGCTGCAACACCTGCACCTGCACCAAGGGCGGCAGCGTCATTCAGACCGAGATGGCATGCGTGAACAACTGCAGCGCGCCTGGCGCATGCAAGGGTCCCGCTCCCGGCATGCCGAGCATCCTGTGCAGCGACGGCTCCACGGCAGGCCCGACCTGCACCGACGTCGGCGGTACCTGCGGCTGGAACATCACGTCCTGCACCTGCAAGGACTCGTTCGGCACCGTTCATCAGTCCGGCGACGTCTGGGATGACGGATGCAACACGTGCACCTGCTCCTCGAACGGCTCGGCGGCGTGCACGAAGAAGGCGTGCGTCTGCCCGGCCCCCGGCACGACCATCGACTGCATGCCCATGGTTCCGCCGGAGCGCCAGAACCTCTGCAGCGGGCCGTACCACGACTTCATTGGTAAGAACTGCCCCGGCGTGGTGTTCGCGCTCTGAGCGCGGCCCGATACGTCGCACGACTCGCGAGCGGCTTTCCGCGTTATAGTTCGGCGCATGAAGCCGCTCTTTCCTTTGGTCGCATCGCTCGTCTTCGTTGCCTGTGGGGGTGCGCCGCCGCTCGCGCCCCAGCATGGCCCCGGCCATCCGCATGGCCCCGGCGACCACCACCACGACCACGCTCACGAAGGTGAACGCCACGCCCACGGCCACGCTGACGGGCATCACGCAGGCCACCACGGCGGCCACGAGAAGGGTCACCACAAGAAGCTCGGCCCGGAGCTCCACGCGTTCCACGAAGCGCTTGGACCCGTGTGGCACACGGCGGCCGGTGAAGAGCGCGCCAAGAAGGCGTGCGCTTCCGCGGCGCAACTCAAGGAGAAGGGCGCGGCCACGAAAGACGCCGAGCTCGCCACGTCGATCGACGGCTTGCAGAAGACCTGCGGCGACGCGAAGCTCGTGGGCGTCGAGGAGGCCTTGGGCAAGGTGCACCAGCGCTTCCACGTGCTCGCTGACGGCCCGAAGCCCTGACGACGACGGCGCAGCGCCCTAGAGCTTCTTCAGCGGGCGCCGATGCGCAGGAGCACGACCTTGACGGTGTCGAGCATGACGGACAGGTCGAAGAGCAGCGAGTACGTCTTGATGTAGTAGAGATCGTACTGGAGCTTTTCGACCATGTCGTCGGTCGTCGCGCCGTATTTGCAGCGCACCTGCGCGTGCCCCGTAACGCCGGGCTTCACGTAGAGCCGCTGCTTGAAGAACGGCACCTGTTGCTCGAGCTGCTCAATGAAGACGGGACGCTCGGGGCGCGGGCCCACCATGCTCATGTCGCCGCGCAAGACGTTCCATAGTTGCGGGAGCTCGTCGAGGCGTGTCTTCCGAATGAAGCGACCGACCCGCGTGATTCGGTCGTCGTTCTCTTTGGCAAACTGCGCCCCGTGCTTTTCTGCGTCGATGCGCATCGATCGAAACTTGTAGATCGTGAAGAGCTTGCCGAACTCACCGGCCCGCACCTGCGAATAGAGGAAGGGCCCGGGTGAATCGAGCCGCACCATCATGGCCGTGAGCAAGATCAGCGGCGCCGCGAGCACGAGCCCAATGCCCGCCGCGAAGACGTCGAGGAGTCGCTTCAAGCGGCGCGTCGTGGGGCGCGCGGAGAAGCCCTCGGCGAAGATCAGCTGGCTCGGCTTGAGCTCGCGCACGTAGATCTTGCCGGTCGTGCGCTCGTAGAAGTTCACGCCCTCCTCGACCTCAACGCCGCGGAACTTGATCTCGAGAAGCTGCTCCACGGGCAACGTCCCGCGACGGTCTGGGTACGCCACGAGCACGAGGCGGACGTCTTCGGCCATGACGACGTCGAAGAGCTGCGCGTAGGTCCCGATGATTCCGAGCTCGCCGTCGACCTGCGAGCGGTCGCGGGCCAACATGCCGACGAGCTCCATCCCGAGCTCGGGACCGTCGCGGACGAGGTCAGCGATCTCCCGGGCGAGGTCGCCGCTCCCGAGGATGAGCGTGCGACGCAAGAAGCCCGCGTTCGACGACACGGAGTTGTAGAGCAGGCGCCACGCGGGCACCACGAGCGCCGTCAGCGCGATGGATGTGAGGAAGATCCCGCGTCCCAGCGCCAAGACTTTCACGACATAGAAGATCGCGAGGAGCACCGCGCTGGCCAGCGCCAGCGCCTGGAGCACGCGCTGATAGATGGCGCGCGGCGTTTGGACCGCGTGCAGATCGTACATGCCGGCGTAGTACCCAGCCGACTGCACGACGATGGCGAAGAGAAAGGAGCGCGCGCCGATGTGCTCGTAGGTCAGTCCGCCATGAAGTCCGAGCCTGAGGCAGGCCGCCAAGAGGACGAGCGTGGCGACGACCGCGCCTTCGAACGCGAATAGAAGGAGTCGCCGTGGGGAGCGGAAGAGGTCGAACATGTCGCCGCGCTTCTCTGCTCGCGCTTGCCTTCAGGGAACGACGACGACGTCGCCGGGCTGGAGGGCAAGGTTTTGGTGCAGCTCGCCGCGATCGACGACCCCGGAGAAGTCGAAGGGAATGCGGCGAACGCCGCGCGCATCGCGGCGCACAATGACGACGCGATCGGCGTTGGCGAAGCGCGTGAAGCCCCCCGCCATCGATAGCGACTGGAGGACGGAGATCTCCTGGGCCGGCGCGAACTCGCCGGGCCGCTGAACCTCACCGACCACGTAGACCCGGTAGGACTTCACCTCAGCGACCTGCACCGTGACCGGGGGTTGGTCCTGGAAGAACTGCTTGAGCCGCGTCGCCACGTCGCTCGAGATCTCGTTGGCGGCGCGGCCGGCCGCCGGCACGTCACCGAGCAGCGGCAAGGAGATCGCGCCGTCGGGACGCACTGTGACCGTCGGCTGGCTCAGCTCGTCGTGTTTCCAAACGCTGATCTTCAGAATGTCGCCGGGCCCGACCCGGTAGCCGAGCGAACTCTCGGCCTTCCAGTCGTACGTCGGAGCGGCGCCACAGCCGGACAGACACAAGACGCCGACGAGGGCGACGGCAGCCACCAAACGCATGCCTTGTCGTATCACGGGGGCGGGATTTTTAGCAGGCTAAAGATCCGTGAATTCGTGTGTCCCTTCGATGGGTTGCACGTCATGCCGCTGCCACGCGGAGGCGCGCCGACGCGCCATCGACGCGACGCCGCGAGGGACGCTCACGGCACCGGGACGACCTCCACGCGCGGCGAGAAACTCGGTCGGTAGCGTTCCAAGAACGCGCGAAGGTCCGGCGCGCGCGCCTCGCCAACGGCGTAGAGCGTGACCGTGTCGAAGGCACAGACGTGGTTGTCACGAATGCGGAGGCGAAGCACCGGCACCCACCCTCCCGGCAGCGCCCCCTCGAACCAGCGCTCGTAGAGCACCGCAAGCTCGACGCCATCGGCCGCCGCCAGCCGCGCCAGGTCATCGGGAGGCAAGCGCCCGTCGATGTGCATTCCCTTCGCCGCAGCGACACGCAAGTCAGCGAGGCCCATCAGGTCGAGGACCTTGCTTTGCCCGAAGTAGGAGACGGCGCCGACATCGTTGACCGCCACGGCTTGCGGCTTGCGCGCGGCCACGAGGCGCGCCACCTCCCGCTGCTGTTCAGCGATATTTCGACTCGCGCGTGGCAGGGCCGCGTGGGCGCTCGCCGCGCGGAGGCCCAACGGGACCAACAGCAGGACGACGACGGCGCGCCCGACGAAGGCACCGTCGAGCGACAGCGCGAGTCCCACCACGGCGAGCGCCACGGCGTAGCTCTCGTAGCGGAACAGCCACCCGAGTTGAGCGAAGGTCGCCTGGCACGCGAGGGCAACGGCCGCGACGAAGAGCCAGGGCCGCGCTCGGGCAACGGGCGAGCGCCACGCGGCGAGGGCGAGGGCGACGAGCAGCGCCGGCGCGTGCGGGTGCGCCCGCCCCCGCGCGAGCCAAAGCGCCGGCAGCTCACCGAGGGTGAAGCGCGCTCGCTTGAGGACCACCGACGCGGGCATCAGCGGTGCGCCGTGGGCCGCGAAGAACGCGGCGGCGACGAGCAGCGGGACCACCGCCCCCAAGACGACGAACGCCGCGAGCGAGCGGCGTCGGCGCACGAGCAGCCACGCCGCGAGAGCGGCGACGACGAAGAGGCTCTCGTAGCGAAGCGACGTCGCGGCGGCCGCGAGAAGGGCGGCCGCGAGCGTCGCGCTCCGCGAAAGCGTGGCCCGTGACGCCGCCTCCTCGAGGTGGAGGACGTAACCGACGAGGGCGACGACGACGGTGATGTGCAACGCGTGCTCCATGCCGAGGAGCCCCATCGGCAAGAGCGGCACGAGCGCGGCGAACGCCGCGAGCCACAAGCCTCGCGCCGTGGGCCGTGCGGCGTAGCGTGGGTGGCGCAGGAACACTTCATCGACGACGAGGAGCGCGGCCCCGCCGGCGAGCAGCGAGAGGACGAGGGCGCCGCCCTCGAGCGGAAGACCGAGGCGCGACGCGCCCGCGAGCAAGAGCGGCCATGCGAGCGACGACGCGGGCGTTGCGAAGGCGCCCGGCTGCAAGCCGTAGGTCCCGTGCTCGGCGAGCGTGCGCGCGATGGACAGGTGAATGTAGGCGTCGTCGAGCGGAAAGACGTGCTTGCCCCCCGCGAGGCGGACCGACACGACAACGCCCACGGCGGCCGCCGCGACGTAGGCCACCAGCGCGAGGGCGCGGGGCGCCGTGCGGCGAACCACAGCGGTCATCCCCGAGCGCGCCCGACGGCTTCGCGAAAGACGCGCGCAAACTCCCCCGCGAGCGAGAGTCGAGAGTAGCGCTCCGCGGCCTCGGGCGCCGGCGCGCGCAGCAGCGAGTCGTCGGCACCGCCGGCGCACGCGAGGCAGAGCCGTTCGAGGTAGGCGGCGATAGCCGGGGCATCGCGAGGCGCGAGCACGACCCCGAGCGACTCTTCTTGAACGAGGCGCGTGAGCGCGCCCTTCGGTGCAAGCGTGAGGATCGGTCGCCCGAGGGCCATCAGCTCAAAGATCTTCGCCGGGTAGATGCGCTCGACGTTGGGCACGTCATCGAGCACGCAGAGGTTCACGTGGCTCGACGATAGGGCCCGGAGGACCTCGTCGTGTGGCTTGTAGCCGAGCGTCGTGACACCGAAGGCGCTCATGCCGTCAAAGGCGTCTTGCTCGGTCTCGACGATGCGCCCCATGAAGCGGATCTCAAGCTTCTGCGCCAGCGCTGCGTTGCGCTCGTGAAACAGCCGAACGCCCGCGAGAAATCCGCGCACGCTCGTCAACTTGAAGACGGTTCCTGCGTAGGCGATCGACACGCGATCGCTCGGTGGGGTCCCCTTCACCTTCGGCACGTCTTCGGCGTCGTAGCCGTTGGGGATCGCGAAGACGCGGTCATCGCCCACGAAGGGGAACCGCGCCAAGAGCGCCTCCTTGAACTCGGGCGTCGCGATGGTCACCGCGTGCGCCCTCCGCAACAGCGCCTCTTCCAAAGGATCGCCGATCGACGCGCCAAGGAGGCTTCCCATCATCTCGTAGGTCTGCCGGTAGGTGCTCCATTCGTCGCGGTAGTCGAGGACGAGCGCGGCACGGGGCGCGAAGAGGCGCACCGTTGGGGCTAAGAGAAATTGGCTGAAGGGCGGACCGCTCACGAAGACGACGTCGGTGGGCTCGCGGAGCGCCCGCACGAGGGCGAGCTGGGCCGCCGGCTGCCAGAGCACCTGTGGATCGGGAAAGAGCAATTGCCGCGCCAGGTCCGAGGCAGCCTTGGTGGCCGTGCGCCGCAGCTTGGCCAAGGGCGACGGCCGCTGCGCGCGCTCGCGCTCGCCCGTCGCGCCGCTGCCCTTCGCCTCCCAGGCGGCTCGTTTCGCCGCATAGCTGGGCTCGAAGGTCCGCGCTCGCAGCACCTCGAGGCCTCGAGGGAAGTCTCGCTCGAGGCTTTGATCGAGCACCGGGACCGATGGGTTCGTGACCGTGAGGACGCGAGGCTGGACGCCGTGTTCCGGAAGGTATTTGACGAGCTTGAGGACGCGTTGGACGCCAGCTCCCCCAACGGGAGGAAAATTGTAGGAGATGACGAGCGCTCGGAGCATCGCGGGCCGGCATTCTACGTGGCGTCCAGGACTTCCGCCGGGCGAATGCGAATCACGGCGCGCCACGCCGCCGGCCGAGCGCCCACGATCGCTCGCCGGTCCTTGAAAGTGCCGCGCTTCGCGGTCAGCATGGGCCCATGCCGACGGACCTTGACCAACACGAGAGGGCGCCGCGTGTCAGCATCGTGATGCCTTGCCTCAACGAAGAGGGCTACATCGAGGCGTGCCTTCGCTCGGTCTTCGCGCAAGACTATCCGAAGGACGCCATCGAGATCTTCGTCGCCGACGGCATGAGCATGGACAAGACGCGCGAGATCGTCGACCGCCTGCGCGACGAGGACCCTCGCATCAAGGTCATCGACAACCCAGACCGCATTCAAGCAGCGGGACTCAACGCAGCCATTCGCGCATCCACCGGCGACGTCATCATCCGAATGGACGTGCACGCCGAATACGCGCCCGACTACGTGAGGCGTTGCGTCGAGGTGCTCGCGGAAACGGGCGCCGACAACGTCGGCGGCGCCCAGCGGGCCAAAGCCAAGACGCTCTTTCAGAAGGCGCTCTGCGCGGCCCTCGAGAGTCCCCTCGGCGTGGGTGGCTCTAAATACCGCTCCGCCGACAACGAAGGGTTCGTCGACACCATCTTCCTCGGCGCGTTTCGGCGCTCCATCCTCGAGCGTGTCGGTCTCTACGACGCGCGGGCCGTCACCAACGAAGACGCCGAGCTCAACCAGCGCGTGCTCGCCGCCGGTGGGCGCCTCTACCTATCGCGACGCATCGTGGTTCACTACTACCCGCGCGATTCGTTCCGGTCCCTCGCGCGGCAATACTTCCGCTACGGCAAGGGACGCGCGCGCACGATGCTCAAGCAGCGAGGGTTGCCCAAGAGCGGCGGCGCAGGCGCCTTCGCGTCGCTACGGCCGGCCATACCGTTCTTGGGGCTCTCGACGCTTGCCACAACGGCCCTCGTGACTCGCACCGCCTTCGCGGCCATGGCCGCCTCGTATGCCTTGGCGACCGGCGCCGAGGCTGTGCGCGTGGGCCGGCGGGCGGGCCCTCTGGCGATTCCCCTCGTGTGGGCCATCTTTCCCACGCTGCACGTGTCGCACGGGGCAGGCTTCGCCGTGGGCCTCGTAACCTACGCCTTGAAGCCCGATTGGTCACCGGAAGCCGCGTCGCTCTCGCCGCGCGACGACGTGAAAGACGAAGCGCAGCACGACGCGCCCGCTCACAAGGGCGCGAACGGCGTCGCCGACGTTCGCTACGCATAGGCGCCTCCGCCGCGGCGAGGCAATCGTGAGTCGGAGGCCGATTCTCGCGTAGACTGCCGCCCTGAGCGGGCCCTCATGCCCGCCGCCCCAACGTGGCCTTCCTCGGCGCAGCCCTCCTCGTCTTCATCATCATCGTCCGGCCGCAGGAGTTCATTCCGGCGCTGGCGAAGGTCGGCGTGCTCAACATCGCAACGGGCATCGCGGCGCTCGGCGTCGCCGTCGAGCTGGCCATGGGCAAGCAGAGGCGCCTCGGTTCGCCCCAGCTGCCGCTCATCTTCGCGTTCCTCGCCTGGTGTTACGTCACGGTTATCGTGCGCGCGGGCTTCGGCGGCCTCGAACAGACGCACAAGACGATCTTCTATTCGACGCTGTTCATGTTCGCCGTCTACTTCGGCGCCCGCACGCGCGCGCGGCTCAAACGAATGATGGCGCTCCTGGTGGCGCTGGGGCTCTTCCTCGCGTACGTGGCGACCTCGCAGTACCACCACGAATTCGAGTGCATCAAGCTCTCCGCCGAAGACGTGCGCGCCGGCACGCGCACCGGCGGTGAGCCCACGGGTCGCTCCTGCGTCTTGAGCCGACTCGAGTGCGACGCGGAAGACCGAGCCATGGCCGTCGACTACGCGGCGGAAGAGTTCGAATACGTCTGCGAGAAGGCGGGGCCCTTCGAGACCTTTACGGTGGCGCACGGCCGCGTGCGCTGGCGCGGCATCCTCGCCGACCCCAACGAGCTCTCGCTGGCGCTCGGCGCCGCCTCGGCGCTCGCCTTCGGCTTTCATGGCGCGTCACGCCGCAAGGGCCGTCACATCGTGCTCGGCGCCGTCGTCGCGTTGTGCGCCTACGGCGTCATTCGCGCGCAGTCGCGGAGCGGCGTCATGGTCATGGGCGCCGTGCTCGGCGTCTATTTCGTGAGGCGCTACGGCGTCGTGCGGGGCGTCCTCGTGGGCGCGGCCATGGCGGCGCCGCTCCTCCTCTTGGGCGGGCGCTCCGGCGACGAGGCTGACTCGTCGAGCGAGGAGCGCGCCGGCGCCCTGTGGAAGGGCCTCGAGCTCGTCCGCGAGTATCCGCTCTTCGGCGTGGGGCGCGGACTCTTCAGTGACCACTACTTCTTGACGGCGCACAACTCCTACCTCCTCACGGCGGCGGAGCTCGGCCTCCCGGGCATGCTCCTTTGGTCGACGCTGATGTACGTGACCGTCAAGGTGCCCTTCACGCTCGCGTTCCGAACGCCGGAGGGCATCGACCCGGAGTTGCGCGAGCTCGCGCTGGCGATCTTCGTCTCGTTCTGCGCGTTCCTCGTCGGGGTCGCGTTCTTGTCGTTCGCGTACCACAACCTCCTTTGGATCTACATCGGCCTCTCGGGAGCCCTCTACGGCGTCGCGCGCGAGACCTCGCCGACCTTCCACGTGAAGGTCAGCGGAAAAGAGGTCGGCATCCTGGGCGCCATGGACGTGGGCCTCTTGGCATTCCTTGCGCTCTACACCAAACTCCGCGGCGCCGGTTGAGGGCCCGCTCACGGTCGCGCGCTACTTCGTGAACGCGCGGAACGCCGCGAAGGTCTTCTTGAGGCCCTTGCGCACGAGCACCTTCGGCTCGTAGCCGATGAGGGCGCGCGCACGACCGATGTCCGCCAGCGAGTCACGCACGTCACCGGCCCGCGGCTCGACGTATTTGCGCTCGACCCGGTGACCGACTTCTTCGCCGAGGATGTCGAGGAGATCGTTCAGCGAGATGCGTTCGCCGCACGCGATGTTGACGACCTCACCTTGAAGCTTGTTGGCCGTGTTCATGGCCGCCAGATTGGCTGCGACGACGTTGTCGATGTAGCAAAAGTCTCGCGTTTGCCCGCCGTCGCCGTGGACCTCGGGCGCCGTGTTCCTGATGGCCGCTGTGATGAAGTTCGGGATGACCGCTGCGTATTGGCTCGTGGGGTCCTGCTTGGGACCAAAGACGTTGAAGTAGCGAAGGCTCAAGGTCTCGAGGCCGTAGAGGGCAGAAAAATTCCGAAGCAAGAGCTCGCCGGTGAGCTTCGAGACGGCGTACGGCGACAACGGCTCTGGCACCATGGTCTCGACCTTCGGCAACTCCTTGGTGTTGCCATAGGCCGAGGAGCTGGCGGCAAACACGAGGCGTTTGACGCCCACGCTGCGAGCGACGTCCAGGACGACCGTCGTGCCTTGGACGTTGGCGAGCATCGAACGGGACGGGTCCTCGACGGAGCGCGCGACCGACGGGATGGCGGCTTCGTGGAAGACAACCTCCGCCCCCGTCATGGCGCGTTTGACCGTCGCCGCGTCAACGATGGTGCCCTCAATGACCTCGACCTTGCCCTTGAGGCTCTCGAGGTTTTGGCGTCGCCCCGACGAGAAGTCATCGAGGATGCGCACCGTATCGCCCTTTGCGAGGAGGGCCTCTGCGATGGAAGAACCAATGAACCCTGCGCCCCCGGTCACCAAAATCGTCGCCATGGGCGGCCATGGTACGCCGATTCGGAGCGTCGGAGCGCCGCGAAGACGACCTTCGAATGCTCGCCTCCGATTACATGGCGGCGAGTGTTTGCCATATACTCGGGCGGAGCTGCGAGCCGCCAACGCGCGGTCCGCCCCATGCGACTATGGCCGACGCGCCCTCCCCCCCCGAACACGAGCCCACGCTGCGCGAGCGCATCGAGCGGGCGAAGGTGCTTGCCCGCCGCGCTCGGCCGCACTGGCTGGGGTCCTTCGCCGTCTTCTGCGTCGGGTGTGCCATCACGCTGTACGTCGCCTCCAACGTGAAGCGAGTCTTCGAGTCAGAGTGCGTCGTGCTCGTCAAGCCGGCCCTCAAGACCGACGAACAGGAGTCACCGCAAGAGCGCGCCGTGAAGCTCACCCCGAAGCTCCGCGACACCCTGAAGACGCGCTCTCGGCTCGAGCCGATCATCCGGGAGTTCAAGCTCTACCCCGAGACCGTCGAGTCGCGAAGCATCGTGGACGCCGTCAACGTCATGGCGTCTCATGTGCGCATTCAAGGGCGCGACAGCGAGACCTTCGTGATCGCCTTCGAAGACGACGACGCCGAGCGCGCGCGCGTCATCACCCAGCGTCTCGCCGAGACGATGATGGATGACTTCAAGCGCGCCAACGTGACGACCAAGGTGCAGGAGGCCGACTTTCTCGGCGCCGAGTTGACGCGCGCCGAGCAAGAGCTCGAGACGGCCAACCGGGCGCTCGCGTCCTTCTTGGCGGCGCACCCCGAGTTCGCCGCCGACAACTCGCCCTTCGTGTCGTCGTTGTCACCGCGAGGACCGGGGAGCGCCGTGCCTCACGGGCCCGGCACACCGGCCGGCACGCCAGCGACCACGTCAACGGACCCGCAACTCGCCTCGCTCTTGCGCCAGAAGGCGCGCCTCGAGGCCGAGATGAAGAGCCTCGGAACGCTGCCGCCACCGCCGCCCAACGAGACGCTGGCGTTGCTCGCGCGAGGCCGCGATGAGGCGGCGCGCAAGGCCGCTCAAGCGCAGGCGGACCTCGCCGACAAGCGCGCCAAGCTCACCGACCAACACCCCGACATGGCGGCCGCGAAGGCGCAGGCGGAGGCAGCGGCCACGGCCCTGAGGAACGCCGAGGCGCAGCTCGACGCGGCCAAGAAGGCGCAGGCCGGTACGCCGACGCAGGCGCCCACCACGGAGCTTGCGTCCAAGGTGGCCGACCTCCAGAAAGAGATCGGCGCCCGCCAGGCGGAGCTGGCGAAGGCCGGCGGAGCCGCTGCAGCGACGGCAGCAGTGAAAGAGCCCGCGCTGCATCCGGTCGTTGCCCTCGAGATTGACTGGGCGCGAATGCTGCGCGCCGTCGGCGATGCGCGCGCCGTCCACGAGGACATTCGTCGCCGTGCCGAGCGCGCGCGACTCAAAGCAAGCGCCACGGAGGTTGCGGGGCGAGGCCAGATGGAGATCTTGGACGCCGCCTTCAAGCCAACCCAGCCAAAGAAGGGCCGCCGCAACACGGCGATGGTTGGCGCCGCCGTGTCCCTTCTCGCGGCCATCGCCTTCGCTGCAGCCCGTGTGCTCACGAACGGCACGATCTACGACGCGGAGGACGTGTTGGCGCTGAAGCTCGTGCCGGTGCTCGGCGTGATCCCGAAGCTCCCGTCCCCGTTCGTCGGCGATGTGCCGGGGACGGCCATCGAGCCGTGGGGGCCGGAAGGGGTGTCGCGTGCCGGTTGATCCGTCGCGAACGCTCGTCCTCGTTCGCGGAGAACCGTCGGGCCAAGGGCCCACGGGCACCGGTGAGTCACCGGTGCGCGTCGTCCCCGCCTGGGCGTCGCCGCCCGACACGCACGTCCTCGTGATGCTCGGCGACACGGCGCCAGAAGCCACCGGCGCGCTCCGCGTCCTGCGTCACCGGCTCGAGCAGAAGCGCGCCAGCGGCATGTGGGTCTTCGGCGTCACGAGCGCGCGCGCCGGCGACGGCAAGAGCACTTTCGCGGCGCAGCTCGCGCTCGTCCTCTCGGAGTCGCAGCGCGCCCGCGTGCTGCTCCTCGAGGCCAACTTCGCCAAGCCGTCGCTCGCGCGTATCCTTGGCTTCAAGGTCCCACAGAACTCCGGCTTCTCGACTCAGCTCGCGCGTAAAATGCGCGGGAGCCCCGAACCCTGGTGCGTCGTGGCGCTCGGCCCCGCGCTTCACGTGCTCGCGGAAGACGACCGCGAAGCCGGTTTCCCCGAAACCCTCCACTCGACGTTCTTCTCCAACGCCATCACCTTCCTCGCTCGCGGTTACGATTTTCTCGTCGTCGACGCGCCTAGCATCCTCGGCTCCGGCGACGCCAACGTGGTCGAGAACGCCGTCGACGCGATGATCCTCGTGGCGCGGAGCGGCGTGACGCAGGGCAATGATCTGCAGGCCGCCGTGAAGCAGCTCGGCGATCGCAAGGCCATGGGCGTCGTCTTGTGGAACGCGGAGAGCACGGGGAAGGCTCAGCGCACGTGAAGGCGCTTCCGCTCTGGAAGCTGGACCCGAAACGCGTCCCCGGCCCCCTCGGCGCGCTGCTTCGGAAAGAGGCTCACCTTTGGGTTCACGGCTGGCTCGAACACCGGGCGCGGCTCGCCTTCGAGCGGAAGCCGCGCGGCGAGAGGCACGTACTCTTCGCCCTCTGCGATCACTACGAGCCGCTCCACGGTGGCGTCGACAGCGAGCGCGGCCGCGCCCGCGTCGCGCGATGGCGCAACGACTACCCGAAAATGGCCAGCCGCTTTCGTGACGCGACCGGTCGCCCGCCCCGCCACAGCTATTTCTTTCCCGGCGAACAATACGAGCGAGCGCTCGTCGAGCCGCTCGGCGAGCTGTGCGAGCTCGGCCTCGGTGAGGTCGAGGTCCACTTGCACCACGACGGCGACACGCGGGCGACGCTGAGGCGTTCCCTCGAAGAGACGCTCGCTCACTTGATGGGTCACGGTCTCATCTCGCGAGGGGCTCGCGGCGAGGCGCGCTGGGCTTTCATCCATGGGAACTGGTGCCTCGCCAACGCGCGCCGCGACGGCCGCTGGTGTGGCGTCGACGACGAAATGGAGCTCCTCTACGAGCTCGGCTGTTTCGCCGACTTCACATTTCCGAGCGCCCCCGATCAATGCCAACCGGCCCTCGTCAACTGCATTTACTACCCGCGCGGGGATGTGCGGCGGCGACGCGCCTACGAAGACGGTGAGCGCGCGTTCGCGGGCATGGGCAAGCGCGACCGGCTCCTTCTCATCGAAGGACCGATCGCGCTCTCGCTACGCGCGAAGGATTCGCGCGGCAAGGGACGCCTGCGCATCGAGAGCGCCGCCCTCGACGCTTCGGACCCACCGGATCGCGCCCGCGTCGAGACGTGGCTCGACCAAGCCGTCCGCGTCGAAGGCCGCAGCGAGTGGACCTTCGTGAAAGTCCACACGCACGGCGCTCCCGAAGCCAACGCGAGCGTGATGCTCGACGCCCCCATCGCCGCCATGCATGAAGCGCTCGCCGAGGGCGCAAGGGCGCGCGGCGCGAAGCTGCACTACGTGACGGCGCGCGAGATGTACAACGTGGCGCGCGCCGCCATGGACGATCGCAACGGCGAACCACCGGACTTCTTCGACTACGAGATTCCGCCGCCGCCGCGCGCCGCGCGCTGAGCCCCAGCGCTGAGTCGGCGCCCATCAGAACTTGGCCCGCCTCCGCCAAGAAGGCCACGCTTTCGCCCATGAGCAGTGATCTGGGTCGGGCTTGGGCATTTGCGAGCGGCTGCTGCGTCTGCGGCACGAGTGACGAACGTCAACTAACGACGACGCGCCTCGGAACGGGCGACTTGGTCATCGTGTGCGGCACACACGAGCTCATGCATCGTCGCGCTGGCAAGAACGCCGCGTCGCTCAGCGAGCTCCGCGGCATGGTCAAGAACCGGCGCCTCGGTCGGGACCGCCGCGACAAGGGCGACGAGCTCGGCGGGGAGCTCGAGTCGGCCTTTTCGCCGCAGCGCCGCGGCCTCGACCGCCGTCGCAATTGAGTGGGGAGTTGCACGCCCCCTCGGCCGCGCTTCGCGGCGGCTGAGGTTTCCCCCTTTGGCCCCACGCGCTCAGTTGCAGGTGGTGCCAGCGGGCGCACACGCCATGTGGCAGCAATACTGCCCGGTCCCCGTGCTGCCGTCGAAGAGACTGGAAGCGTCGAGCGTCATGACCGCACCGTCGGCGTTGGCGCCTCCGTCGCTGGGCGTGAACGTCGAACAGGTGCGGCCGCACTTGCCGCAGTTCGACGGATTGCCGTCGAGGTTCGTCTCGCAGCCGTTGGTCGCCGCCGAGAGGAGATCACCGTTGCAGTCGGCCAGCGAGCCGTTGCACGCAAAGACGCAGGCTTCGTTGGTGCAAGACTGCGCCGAGGCGCCGGCGGGCGCGGTGGCCGTGCAGTTGCGACACGACGCGCCGCACTTGGTGACGTCGTTGCGGAGCGCGCAGCTGTCGCCACAGCGGTGGTAGAGCGCGTTGCACTCGAAGTTGCACGCGCTCGCGGCGCAGCGCGCCGTGCCGCCGGTAACGCCGGGGCAAGCGTTGTCGCACTTCCCGCAGTGCGCCGCGTTGGTCGCCACGTTGACGCACTGGGTGCCGCACTGAACGGTGCCCGTTGGGCAACTCCCGCTGCACGCGAAGGCGGTGGCCGACTGCGTCGCGCAGAGCGGCGTCAGGCCGCTGCACTGCTGTTGACAGGTTCCGCAGTGCTGCGGCTTCGAGAGGTCGGCCTCGCAGCCGTTGGCGCCGTTGCCGTCGCAATCGGCCCAGCCGTCGGCGCACGTGAGCTTGCAAGCGAGCACGCCGGCCACGCCGGCGCATTCGGCTTTCGTCGCGTGAGCCGAGCCGCACGCATCACAGGCGGCCGTGCCGCAGCCAAAGTTCGGATCGGTCAGCTTCACGCAAGCGCCGAGGCACACCTTCTCACCGAAAGCGCAAGGGTTCGCGTCACCCGCCGCGTCGGCGGGCGGTGACGAGGCATCGACCTCGACGAGGACCTCCGGCGTCGCAAGCGAATCGGTTGCCTGGGCATCGGCGGCCGCGAGGAAGCCCTCCTCGTTGCCGAGCACCCCGTTGCACCCGCCGGTGAGTGTGTAGAAGAGCCCCGCCCACAGCGAAAGCCAGAGGGCCCGCTGCGCAACCCCGGCCCCACGACGAATTCCCATCTCGCGAGCTTACCGAAGTCGTTATGGCCCCGAGCGAGGGACTTTCGTGGGGCGACGGGGCCGCAGTTCGCGCCAACTTTGCCCAACGCCTCGCGCCGGCTACAGTTTTGGGCATTGGGCCCCCGCCCCTTGGAGGATGTCTTCTTGAAGAACGCTTGGCTTTTCCTAGGACTCTCGACTCTTTCCGCGCTCGCCGTTGGCCTCGGAGGCTGCGACGAGACCATCGAAGCGACGCCCATACCCGCGACCTCCGCCTCGACGACGAGCGACGCAAGCACAACGACGCCCGCCGACGCAGCCGCCGCGTGCAAGCCGGGCGATCTCTCGGGCTTCGCGCCAACGTGGAAGGAGCCCATCGGGCTCGCACAGGCGAAGTGTTCGCCGACGCAGATCGCCACCCTTACCACCTGCGTCTGGGCCGATCCGAAGCGCAACGAGGCGGCTTGCACCGCGTTCTTCGCCGACGGCGCCAACGCTGCGTGCCTCGAGTGCGGCTACACGCAAACGACGAAGCCGAAGCTCGGCGCCCTTGTGTCGAATGGTGCCTCCGTCCAAGTGAACTACCCCGGCTGCGTCGCCCTCACGACGGCCGATGTCACGCCCACCGGCTGCGGCGCCAAGGTTCAAGCGTCGGAGCTGTGCCTTGACTTCGCCTGCGTGTCGGCGTGCCCCGTTCCCACTGGCAACGATGCTGCCTTCCAGGCGCTCTTGAAGTGCCAGGAGGAAGCGGCAAAGACCGTCTGCAAGACCTACGTGGACGCCGCCAAGTGTGTCGACCCGTTCTTGGCGGCCGGCGGAAAGTCGGCCGTCTGCGCGCCGGTCGTGCAGAACTTCGGCGAACGCGTGAGCCAGTACCTCTCGCTCTTCTGCGGCAGCGGAAGCGCCGACGCCGGCACCGATGCGCCGAGCGACGCGCCCAGCGGCGGCTGAGCAGGCGGCGCCCTCTCTTCGCGCTCGCGAAATGAAGCGCTGGCGCGTCCACCTTCGGAGAGCGACCTTTCGAGGCCTCCTCTCTAGGGATTGGACGCGCCGGCGACGCTGGACCAAGATGCCTGCGTCATGCCACCTCGGCCGCGGCTGCCGTCCCTTCTCTCCGGCCTCACCTTCGATCTCGACAAGGGCCCCGTTCCCGTCGGCGCCGCCCTTCGCCGCACGCTGAAGAAGGGCTACCGGCTCGAAGACTTTCGCGCCGACGCGCTCGCCGGCCTCGTCGTCGGGATCGTTGCCTTGCCGCTATCGATGGCCCTTGCCATCGCCGTCGGGGTGCCGCCGCAACACGGGCTCTACACCGCGATCATTGCGGGCGTGGTGGTGGCCTTGACGGGCGGCTCCAAGTATCAAATCACGGGGCCGACGGCCGCGTTCGTCGTCATCCTCGCCCCCATCGTCACCAAGCACGGACTCTCGGGCCTCCTCGTCTCGGGCCTCATGGCCGGCATGATGCTCGTGGCGATGGGCATCGCGAGGCTCGGCCGGCTCATCCAGTACATCCCCCACCCGGTGACCTCAGGCTTCACGGCCGGCATCGCGGTGGTCATCGCGACGCTCCAACTGAAGGACGCGCTCGGTCTCGCCATCACGAAGTGGCCCGAGGCCTACATCGAGAAGGTTGTCGCCATTGTTCAAGCGCTCCCCGGCGCGCGCCTCGACGAGCTGGTGGTGGCGGCGCTCACGTTGCTGCTCCTTTTCACGCTTCCTCGCTTCATCAAGCGCATCCCGCCGCCGCTCATCGCCATCAGCGTCGCGTCGGTCGCGGCAGTGCTCCTCTCCCGTGTGGTGCCAACCTTCGCGCCCGCCACCATCGGGAGTCGCTTCTCGTCGGTCATCGACGGACAGATCATCCGCGGCATCCCGCCCTCGGCCCCGCATTTGATGATGCCCTGGGGCTCCACGGGGCTCAGCTTCCAGCAGCTGCGGGAGCTCTTCCCTTCGGCGTTCGCCATCGCCATGCTCGGCGCCATCGAGTCGCTCCTGTCGGCGGTCATCGCCGACGGCCTGACGGGCAAGAGGCACGATCCCAACGCCGAGCTCGTAGGCCTCGGCATCGGAAACCTCGTAGTGCCGTTCTTTGGCGGCATCGCTGCCACCGGTGCCCTCGCGCGCACCGCCACCAACATCCGCTCCGGTGCGCGCTCGCCGGTCTCATCGATCGTTCATGCGGGTGTCGTGCTGCTCGCCATGGTCGTCCTGGCGCCGCTTGTCGCTTACATCCCCATGGCGGCGCTCGCAGCGCTTCTCCTCGTGGTCGCTTGGAACATGTCCGACGCGCGCAACTTCGCGCACATCGTCCGTGTCGCGCCGCGTAGCGACGTCGTCGTGCTCGTCTCGTGCTTCCTCTTGACCGTCGTCTTCGACATGGTCGTCGCCGTCACGGCGGGGGTGGTGATGGCGGCCCTCCTGTTCATGCGCCGCATGGCCGACCTGACCCACACGCGCACGTTCCTCGGTTCGACGAGCGAGAGCGATGTGGTTATGCGCGAGGGCGTCGCGCTCTATGAAATTGCGGGCCCGCTCTTCTTCGGCGCGGCGGAGAAGGCGATGGGCGCCCTCGACTCGGTGGAGCACGTGGTCCGCGTCGTCATCATCGACCTTGCGCGCGTGCCGACCATCGATGCCACCGGCCTCGTGGCGCTCGAGAGCGCCCTCAAGAAACTCGCGGCGGCGCGCCGTCACGTCATTCTCGCGGGCCCGATGCCAGAGCCGAAGGCCATCTGGAAACGGGCGGAGATCGAGAAGTACGCCCGCGTCACGGCCTCGTTGGAGGAGGCCGTCGCGCTCGCCGACCAGCTCGCCGACGGGGCGCCGCGGCCATCGAAACGGCCAGAGGCCGACTAACGCCGGAGGTCGGCGGACCTGATAGACTCGCTGGACCTTGTCGGCGGAAGTCACCCCGGCGCCGCGCCAACTGGGGCGCTACGCGCTCATCACCAAGCTCGCGTCGGGCGGCATGGGCTCGGTCTATCTCGGCCGCGTGAAGGGTGAACTCGGCTTCGAACGCCTCGTCGCCATCAAGCTCGTGCACCCACACCTTCTCGACGAGAAGGAGTTCTTGGCGCGCTTCCTCCGGGAAGCCCGCGTGGCGTCGCACATCCGCCATCCCCACGTGGTGACAGTCCTCGACGTCGGCCAAGAGAACGACACGCCCTATCTGGTGCTCGACTACGTGCGCGGCGGCTCGCTCTCGACGCTGATCAGTCGCTCGCGCACCGACGGGGATCGGCCCAGCGTCGCCGTGGTCTCCGCCATCGCGCGCGAAGCCTTGGACGGACTCCACGCGGTTCACACGGCGACGGGAGACGGGGCGTGCCGCTCGGCGTTATCCATCGCGACATCTCGCCGCAGAACATCCTCGTGAGCGCCGACGGCGTGACCTACGTCACAGATTTCGGTGTCGCCTTCGCCAAGGATACGGCCCTCACGGTGGGCAGCGGCCTCATTGGCAAGGCCGGGTACGTGGCACCCGAGCAGCTGTCCCGCGAGCCGCTCACGGCGAAGGTCGACCTCTTCGCCTTCGGGATCGTTCTTTGGGAGATGCTCACGTTGCGCCGCCTCTTCGACGGCATCGAGACCCAGGTCGCGATGCTGGCGCCGGGTTTCGTCGTCGAGCCTCCCAGCGTGCACAACGCGGACGTGCCCAAGGCGCTCGACGACCTGGTCATGTCGCTGTTGGCCCGCGCGCCGGAGCGCCGCCCCAAAGACGCCTCGCAAGCCGTGCAAGAGCTCCTGCACGCGGTGCCGCCGGCGCCGCGCTCCGAGGTCGCCGACTGGGTGCGTTCGCACCTCGATCCCGACCTTGAGCGCCTCGACGCCACGATTCAGCGCCAAGGCGCGGCCAGCGTAACGCCTGCCATCTCGAAGGCGAGCGAGACGCCGCCGCCGATGGTGGGTTCGCGAACGGCTCTCCGCGAAGGCGCGACTCGCGTGGAGGGCACGGGCCGCAGGCGTACTTGGCTCTTCGCGAGTCTTGGCGTCTTGAGCGGTGTAGGGCTCGTCGTTGCCGGCGGCCTCGCCTTTGGCCGCGCTTTCCTAACGACGCCGGGCGCCACGCCCCCGGCCGCCACGCCCCCGGCTCCCAGGATTGAGTCGGCGTCGTCCACGCGCGCGACGGCGGTCCTACCGGAAGCGCCAGTGCCATCAAGCGCGTCCGCGACACCGCGGCCTGAATCAGCGCCCTCTGGGAAGGTCCTGCGCGCCGCGCCACCGGTGGCAGCGTCCCCCCACAAGAAGGCCGACGCCGCGCCGACGCCGAGCGCGGCGCTGCCCACGAGCGCGGGTGCCAGCGCGGGTGCCACAAGCCCGACCGCCGTCGGCTCCGGCCCTGTCGGTCCCGCGGTCGACGATCGGAAGTAGGGCGCGGGCGCCCAAAGCCCCCTCTTTCGCGCGCGCTCGCGATACGATGGCTGCGTGCGCGTTCGGTGCCTCGCTGCGTCACTTGTGTCGGTGCTCCTCTTGGCCGCCCCCGCCGAGGCGCAGCCCGCTGACGCCACCTCGGCCAACGCGCTCGCGGAGCGCCTCTTTCAGGACGGGCGCGAGCTCTCGCTCAAGGGCGATCACGAGGGGGCATGCGCGAAATACGCGGCTTCGCTGCGTCTCGACGCGACCGCCATCGGCACGACCCTTAACCTTGCACTCTGCAAGGAAGCGACGGGCAAGCTGGCCACCGCTTGGGGCCTCTACAAGGAGGTCGCCAGCCGCTCGCGCGGCGTCCGTGCGGATCGGTACGACTTGGCCACGGGCCGCGAGAAGGAGCTCTTCCCTCGCCTCTCCTCCATCGTCCTAGAGGTCCCCAAAGACCTCCCGCCTGGGTTCACGGTGCGCGTCGACGATGTGCCGCTCGATTCCGCAGCTTGGGGCTCGCCGTTGCCCATCGATGGCGGCACGCACACCGTCGTTGCGCGCGCTGAGGGTCGCGAGCCTTTCGAGACGACGATCACGGTCGCGATAGAGCGAGAGCGCAAGGTCGTGACCATCCCGGCGCTCGCGCTCGCGAAGGCGGCGCCCTCACCGGGGCGCGCGGCGGGAGAGGCGCCGCCCGCAAAGAGGTCGCAGGCCGCGCCCTTGGCGCTCCTCGGCGTCGGCGGCGCCGCGCTAACCGTCGGGGCCGTCCTCGGCATCGACGTGCTCATGCGAGCGAAGGGCCCCGAGGAAGCCTGCCCGAGCCCGTGCGTGCGCGGCTCGGGCGCGGCCCTAGAGAGTCAGGAGCGCTTCGACGCGTTGGAGCGACAAGGCCTCGCGTCGACGATTCTTATCCCGGCCGGGGCCGGCATCGCCCTCGCCGGCCTCATCTGGATGGCGCTCCCCGAAAGCGGCGCGAAGGCCGGTTGGAGACCGTCGCTCGGCGGCCGCGGGGCCGGCCTCGCGACGACGTTCTGACGCGTCTTCGAACCGCCGCGTTGGCCTAGGGGCATGCGACGGGCCATGGCGGATATTCGCACGCGCGCGGAGCGCCGCCATCGTAGTCAAATGCCGCGGGCTTCGACTCGCGAGCCGCCGCGATACCGTAAAAGCCGACGGCATAGGAGATGGCGTCGCAAGGCGCGTTGGCGTCGGGCGCCGTAAGGTTTGTCGACAGATCGGCGATGCCGCAGGCGGTCGCCACCAACACCGCGCGATTCCCTGACGGATCGCACAGCGACCTTCCCGCCGAAAGGCGTCCACCGGCGTAGTCGAGGATCGTCTCGATGGCGATGCGCACGCCGATGCGCCCCTTGTCGAGGCGAACGGGCTCACCGCTCTCGGTGCGGACAATCCGCGTAGTGACCACGAACTCGCGCGCGTTGAGCCGCGAGCCCGAGCCACCGAAGTTGAACGGCGTGTTCTCGAAGCGAGCCACCAAGAGGCCGCCGGTCACGTAGGCCTCGCGAGCGACATAGCGAAGCACCTCGCTGTCGGTGAAGCTTCGCTGCTCCGCCACCCAGACGTCGGTGCCGTCCCACCTCGGCACGGCGCCGAGACCGCCGTCGACGTCGCGGACACCAGCGGCGAAAAGGAGCGCGACACCGACGGTATTGTCGTCGTCCTTGCCGTTGTACGCGCTCACGTCGAGCAGGATGCCGCCGCGGCCTTCGCGGAGAGCCGGGTTTGGATCGTCCTGGGGATCGAGCGCCGGCCCCTTCTGATAGAGCGCGATGAGCGTCGCCGCTGCGTTGTCGGCACCGCCCTTGCGATCGCACTGCCGAATGCCACTCTTGCACGAACCGCCGGTCACGACGCCACCCTCGTTCTCGCAGGTGTTCAATCCGTCGAGGTCGATGGCCGGGTCGACACAAAGGCGCCCCGCCTCGCCGCCTCCCGCGAGGGTTCCCGCGTCCTCCGGCACCGTCCCACTCGCGACGTATTCGATGGCGAACGTGACGCGGGGCTGTTCGGCGCCACCTTGGTCAAGCGGCGGCGGCGGAATCTTTGGCTCGCACGGCGGCAGAAGCCCGCCGTCCGTGGCCGCGTCATTCGTGACGGGGAGCGCCGCGTCGACGTCGACCAACTCGGGGAGCTTGAGCCCCGCTAGGAGGCCGCAGCCGACGGTTGCTAGCGCGAGGGCGCCGGTCAACGCCGCACGTCTCATGAAGGAACGCCGTGACACGGGCTGGAGAGCTTAGCCCAAAGGCCGCGGAGCCGCCGCGGAAGTCGGCTCCGCGGAGCCCTGTTACGGTGGGCGCGCGGCGCCCGAACGGTCGACGCTCACGTGGGTCCGTGCTCGTGTACGCGGGCCTCGCCGTCGGGCCTGGCTCCACGGGCGCGCCCCACGGAAGCCACGTTTCGTGCGACCATCGGCGCGCCCATGAGCTTCAACAAGACCGTCGCCATCGCTGTCGTAGCCGTCTTCCTCGCCATCTGCGGCTTCGTGTTGCTCAAGCCCAAGAGCGGCGATACGGGCGCGGGGCCCGCCGCCAGCACAGGCCCGAGCGGAGCAGCAGCGGCCAACGGTGCGGCCCCGGCGGGGGGCCTTCAGTTGCTCTTCGTGACCTCCAACGCGAAGCAGTCCTTCGTCGACAAGGCCGTAGAGGATTTCAACAAGCAGCAGGCGGCCGTCGGCGGCAAGGTCGTCTCGGTCAAGGCCGAGCACGTCAACAGCGGCGACAGCTGGAACGAGATCAAGGAGGGTCGCTCGAAGCCCGACCTCTGGTCGCCGGGCGACGAATCGTGGATTCGCATCGCCAACGACGGTTGGCGCGGCCTGCACTCAAAGCCGCTCTTCGAGAAGTCGGACCCGCTCGTCAACGTCCCCCTGTGCATCGCCATGTGGGAGCCGATGGCCCAAGCGCTCGGTTACCCGAAGCCGCTCGGCTGGAGCGACATCGCCAAGATCAGCGGCGACGCGCAGGGCTGGGGCCGCTACGGCCACCCCGAGTGGGGTCCCTTCAAGTGGGGCCATGCGCACCCCGACGCCAATAGCGGCTTTCTCACCATCGTGTCCGAGATCTACGCCCACACGGGGAAGACCAAGGGCCTGACGGTGGAGGATCTTCGCAAGCCCGCGCTGCTCTCGTACCTCACGCAGGTTGAGCAGTCGGTGGCGCACTACGGCTTGAGCAGCGTCTGGATCGACACCTTCATGCGCGAGAAGGGCCCCGCGTATTTGTCAGCGGCGGTGCAATACGAAAACGCGATCATCGAAGGGAACCGAAAGACCCAGAACCGCCCCTTCAAGGTCGTCGCCATCTATCCCAAGGAAGGGACGGTCCTCAACCAACACCCGGTGGCCATCGCCTCCGGCGATTGGATGACCGACGACCGCAAGGCGGCGTCGCAAAAGTTCATCGAGTACCTGCTCAAGGCCGAGACGCAGACGCTCGCGGCGTCGCTCGGCCTGCGGCCGGTTTCCAAGAGCGTGAAGCTCGGGGAGCCCTTCACCGCCGAGTGGGGCGCGGCGCCCGAGCCCCCGCCGATCCCGAACTTCGAGGTCCCCAGCGAGGACATCCTGAAGCGCGTCACCGACCTCTGGCTCGACGCCAAGAAGCCCGCCAGCATCATGATGCTCCTCGATGTCTCGGGCAGCATGTCGGGCGAGCCGATGGAGCGCGCGAAGGAAGGCGCCGTCGGGTTCATCGAGCGCATGCACAAGCGCGACGAGCTCGAGATTCGGATCTTCAACAACCAGATCGTGCAGCTCTTGCCGGCGTCCCCCATCGCGACGAGCGGCGAGGCGGCCAAGCAGAAGGTCCGCGGCCTCTTCGCGAGCGGCGGGACCCACCTCTACGAGGTGCTCAAGGAGGCCACGCTCGCGTGGTCCGAGCGAAAGAAGAAGGAGCCTAACCGCCACTACGGCATGGTCCTCTTGAGCGACGGCCAAGACGAGGGCAGCCGGATCTCGCGCGCGGACTTGATGGATGTCTTGCCCAAAGGCGACAACCCCGAGACCGTCAAGATCTTCGGCATCGCCTACGGCGCGAAGGCCGACAAGACGTTCCTCAAGGAGGTCTCCAACAAGAGCAACGCGCGCCTCTTCGAGAGCACCGCGCAGAACATCACACGCGTCTACCAAGAGCTCAGCGCGAACTTCTAAGGCGAGCCGTTTGGATCCGCGAGCCAAGCGCCTCTTCGGCGCCATCATGAACCCCATCTCGCTTGCCGTCGGTGCCGTCGGCGGAGCGACGTTCGCCATGTCTGGCGCGTGGTGGGTCTTGCCGCTCACGGGCGTCGCGTGGGGCGTTCTCTCAGCAACGCAGCTCAAGGGCCAAGGCGCCCCGCCACCCAAGAGCCACCTGCCGACGCCCTACGCGGTGCGCTTCATGTCACTCCAGGCGATGGCCAAGCGCATCGAAGACACGCTCGCCTCGAGCGATGCCACGATTCGCTCGTGCCTCGCCGACGTGCCACCGTCTTTGGCGGAGATGCTCACGAAGGTCGAAGCGCTCTTGGCGCGGCAGGCGCGCATCGAGGCGTACCTCGGCGAGGTGCACCCGCAAGTGGCGGCGGCCGAGCTAGCGCGCCTCGAAGCTTCGCACGCGAGCGCCGCCAGTGAAGACGCCAAGAGGAGCTGGGCCACGGCCATCGAAAACAAGCGCGCCGAGCTCGACGCGCGCGGCGCCCTTCACGGAGCGTCCGATCGGATCGCTGCCGAACTGGCGGCCATTGAAGCGGCGCTCGGAACCACCCTGAGCAAGATCGTGTCGCTCGAGCAGGGTGGCGTCAGCGCGGAGGCGCAAGCTGGGATCACCGGGGACGTCTCCGACGTGCTCATCAAGGTGTCAGCCCTTGAGCAAGCGCTCGACGAAACGAGCGGCGCAGGCGCGAGTGCAACGACGTGGGGCGGCCGAAGCTAAGCGGCCGAGCGTGAGCGGGGACTCACACTCGGCCGACGGTCGGTGACGTTGCGGGTGACTCAGGGCGTCGGCGCGGCGCAAGCGCCCGCTGTAGAGACGCTCGCGCCCGCGGCAGCGGCCTGGCAGGAGTTGCCGTAGGTCTTGCCGTCGCAGCCGCAGACCGGCTTGTAGAGCGCGATGCACATCTCGGGGCGATAGGCGCACTTGCCGGCGGCGTCAGCGGCGCCGCAGATGTCGCCCTCGGCCCACTGGCAGAATTGGTTGGCGTTGCACCACGACAGGGCGCGCGAGCCGCAGCTCTTGCCCTCACGACGCGTCACCTTGAGATAGAACTCGGTGGCCGTGGCGAAGGGCCCGCAGTTCTTGGCTTGCGCCATGCACTTCGGGAGCGCGACGCCGCCGGCGATGATCACACCCTCTTCGGTTCCGATGGCGCTCTCGGCGCGATCGAGGAGCTCGGGCGTGGACGCCGTCTCCGTTTGGTCAAGGCTCACGCGCAGCAAGTTGTGGGAGTCGTTGCTGTTAAGCGTCGTGGCGGACGTCGACGGGCAAGGCGTCGTGATGCAGCGCGTGCCGTTGTCGGCGATGCGGTAGAAGGAGCCGTCGGGCGTGCTGCCGGTGGCGCCGACCCAGGCTTCGTTGGCCTTCAAGAGGCCGTAGTTGGCGCCGTTGATGCGCTTCTTGTAGGCGCGAACACGAAGCACCGTTTGGCCCTGGGCCATCGCGCCGGAGACTTCGTCTTGCTCGCGCTGAGAGAGGTTGAGCCCCGTCAGCTGGATCGACTCGACGTAGCACTCATCCTGGAGCGTGTTGTCGACGCAGCGGGTCTTCTGCTCGTTCACCTTCTTGACCCAATAGCCACCGCACATGGGCCAGGCGCACTTGCGGAAGTCGCGACGCACGGTCACGTATCCGAAGTTCGCCGTTGACGAGAGCGCGTCCTCGGAGTCGGCGGTTTCGGCGCCGTCGACGTCTGCGTCGGGAGCACCCGAGCAGCCGGTCAGCGCGAGGGCGAGAAACGAAGCGGAAACCGCGAGGGAAAGCGACAAGGTACGCATTTGTGTGCGCCCCTTTTAGCAGGCCGCCTGGGTCTCGCAAGACCCAGTGCGTCAACCGGTGAAAATAGGCGATTGGGGGGAAGGTTCGGCCGACCGGGGTCGTAAACGGTCTCCCCAAAGGCGCCCGCGTGCCTGTCCTTGGTTCCCGTGCTCACCGCCATGCGGGACCGGGAAACCGCGCTATGGAGGCTCGGTGCGTCGCCTCGTCCCCTTCCTCCTCGTGGCGGCCCTGGCGATGGCGCTCGCGGCCTGCCCGAGCCCCCCGCGCGAGCCGCCCGCGCAGGGGCCGCAATGCGGTCTCGAAGTGTGGGCGCAAGCGCCAGCATCGAGCACCGTGGAGGTCGTCGGCAGCTGGAACAACTGGGCCCGCCCCGGCGCTGCGCTACCCCACGAGCGTGGCGATGGCTGGCGCGTAGCGCGCGTCGCGCTGCCGGCCGGTGCTGTGCGCTACGCCTTCATCGTCGACGGCGTGTGGCGCGCCGATCCGCTCGTGGCGACGACCGCGTGGGAGGGAGATCGAGAGGTCACCTTTGCCGAGGTGCCTCCGTGTGGCGCCCCGTCCTTGCGCGTTGTCTCGACGGTGAAGGTAGGCGAAGCGGACGCGCTTGTTCGCGCCACGTTTCACGGCGCCCTCGTACCGAGCACGGTCTCGGTGCGGCGGCGTAACGGCGACGCCGTCGCGGCGACCGTCGACACCGTCGGCGAGGGCATCACCCTGGGCCTAAAGGGACTCGCGCGCGGCAAGCACACGTTCCTCGTTGAAGCGCGCGACGCGCAAGGTCGAGCGGCGTCGGCCACCGCCTCTGTGTGGATGACAGGATCGAATACGGCGCCCTTGGAGAATCAGGACGGCATCGTCTACCAGGTGATGCTCGACCGCTTCGAAGGCGACGCGGGAAGGCTCGATACGCCAAAGGAAGCGGGCGCGCGCGCCGGCGGAACGCTGCGCGGTCTCTTGAAGGGCATCGAACGCGGCGACTTCGAGGCCCTCGGCGTGAACACGTTGTGGCTCTCGCCGCTCTACCGAAACCCCAGCGGGACCTTCACGGGCGGCACGCGGCCAGACGGGAGCGAGCGACGCTTCACCGGCTACCACGGCTATTGGCCCGTCGACTCGCGCGCCGTGGAGCCGGCGCTCGGCACGGAGGCCGACCTCGACGCCCTCGTGCAGGGGGCTCACGCCCGCGGCTTGCGCGTCCTCTTCGATGTGGTGCCCAACCACGTGCACGCGGAACACCCTTATTGGGCGACGCGCAGGAACGACGACGGATGGAACGCGCCCGATGGCCGATGCCTCTGCGGGAGCGAGACCTGTCCTTGGGCGACCTCCATCGAGCGTTGCTGGTTCGCGCCCTACCTGCCCGATCTCGACACGCGGAAGGAAGACGTCTTGGCGCGGGCCGTTGACGACGTCGTCTATTGGCTCGAGCGCTTCGATGGCGATGGCTTGCGCATCGACGCCGTGCCCATGATGCCGCGGTCGACGACGCGGCGCATCGTCTCGGCGGTGCGCGGGCGCTTCGCCCACGGTGGCCATCCGCTGTACCTGCTCGGCGAGACGTTCACCAATGAAGGCGGTTGGGACGCGCTTCGCTACAACCTCGGTCCCATGGGGCTCGATGGTCAGTTCCACTTTCCACTCATGTGGGCGCTCCGAAAGGCCATCGCCTCCGAGTCCACCCCCATGACCGCCATCGACGACGCCATCCGAAGCGGCGAGGCGGCCCTCGCTGGCTCGGGCGCCGTCATGGCGACCATGATTGGCAATCACGACGTCACGCGCTTCGCCTCGGAGAGCGACGGCACCGCCGCCGGCGATGGCTTCGACCCGGCCCCGTTGCCCACGAGCGAATCGGTCTTCGCAAAACAGTCGCTCGCGCTCGGCCTCGTCTTCGCGCTGCCGGGCGCTCCGGTCATCTATTACGGTGACGAAGTGGCGCTCCCGGGACGCCTCGATCCCGACTCGCGTCGCGTCATGCCGCGCGACGAGGCGCTCCCGAAGGCGGCCCTGAGCCTAAGGGCGCAGGTGGGCCGATTCGGCAGGCTGCGCGCCTGCAGCGACGCCCTGCGACGCGGAAGCTACGAGCCACTCGTCGTGGAACGCGAGCGGCTGGTTTTCGCGCGCCGCTACGCGGGCCGGGTTGCCATCGTCATCGCGACGCGAAGACCGACGACGACCGCGGCGACGCTGGCGCTCGACGCCCAAGACACGGGCTCCCTTGACGGCCGCTACGTCGACGCGCTCGATGCGCCGGCCGGCACCTTCGACGTTCGAGGCGGGGCTCTGGCGCTCACCACGCCATCGCTCTCCCTTCGCGTCCTCTTGCCAGAGGGTGACGCCTGCGCTCGATAACGTTCAGGCGAGCAGAGCGCGGGACGCCGCGCAATCACCTCAAAGACCGATAAGCTACGCGCAATGCCTCGGCTCCTGCACGCGGCGCTCTTCTTCCTAGCGATGCCAGCCTTCGCGCCTTGGCTCGCCGTGTGGACGATCTTCGGGCGGCGGCCGCGCATTCTCGCCGACGCTCTCGTTTGGGCCGACCGCGGCCGCTTCGGGCCCATCGCACCGGCGCTTTGCGGCGTGGTGGAGATCTTGCTGGGCTATCGCTCGGGCCTGACGCTCGCGTGGCTGATTCCCCTCGTTGCGACGGTGGCCTACGGGATGCTCTTTTGGCACCAAGCCGTTCGCGGGCGCCTCGAGCACGGCGTCTTCCTCGGGTACCAAAACCTCGTCGTCTTCACAGTCGTGGCGGGCACCACCATGGCGGTCATCGGCGCCCTCTGGGCGCTGCCGGTTGCCGAGTTGATGCGCGCATCAACGCTGTACGAATCGCCGATGCGCGTCAGCGGCGCGGCCATCGTCGAGGGACTCGTGGCGCGGAGTCGTCACATCTCCATCGATCGAAGCGCGCTGCGGTCCGCGGAGGCGCTCTACTTCACGGCCGACGGCTTCCAGGAAACGCCGCCCACGGCGGGGGCGCCCATTGAGCGCTGGACGCCCATCGACCAGACACACCGCCGCGTCTGGGTTGTTGAGGCGGTCATTGAAGACGGCCGCAGCGAAGCTGGCGAGGTGCTCAGCGGCTTCTGGGGCGATGCGCCAAAGGATCGCACCTTGCCGGCGGCGGCCGTCGAGAGCGCCGAGCGACTGCCGAACACGCCCGAGTGCATGGCGCCCCTGTGTGTGGTCCGCGTCTCGACGCCGCGCGAAGAGCTCGTACGCACGGGCGCCGCCGCCCGCATCGAGGACGGCTACGACCCACGTGGGTACCTCCTGCTCGCAGCGGCGCTGCTCGTCCTTATCGCGGCCACGTGGCTGGCCGTGTTCTACGACGACGTGCTGGAGCAGGTTCCAAACGTCGTGCTCGCGAGGCCGCGCTCGTTCACCCCCAGAGCGCCGCCCACGGCTTACGCAGCGCCGCCATCGTTCGGGCATGACGTCAAGGAAGCGCCGGCCCTGCCGAAGCTCGACGGCGCGTCGTTGGCGCCCCCCACGGTGTCACCGCCGCTCGCTCCCTCTCTACAAGCCACCTACGGCGCCGCGCCGCTGCGCTGGACCGACCTCGGCGGTTGGACCTATGCAGGCGTCGACTACAGGGCCTATTGGGATGACGCCGAAGTCCGGCTGATCGTCACGTCGGAGGCGGCCGGCGAACCGAGCCGTGCCATCGACTGTCACCCCGATGCCCTGACGATGGATGCCATCATCCAGACAGGCCTCCCCACCGCGATCCAGGAGGAAGCGCGCCGACGCACGGAGCCGGACCGTCGCTGAGCCGCGCCTGGCGGAAGGCGCCCGCCTCGATGGCTGTGCGTCGCTCGAGCCTGCGGCCCGACGCCGAGACGTTTGACATCGCGGCAACATTCGCCATGCTGCAGCTCCCTTGAACGCTCGACGCCCGGCCCTCGTCTTCCGTGGCCTAATTCCCTTCGTGGCGTGCGTTACCTTCGCCGCCACCGCGACGCTGGCTGCCTGCGGCGACGACGCGCCGCGAACGCGCGGGACCGGCGACCCGCCCGACGCCTCCATCTTCAATCCCGGCACAGGCCCCGCGCCGGCGGGCGGCTACTACGGCCCCGACACCGCGCCCGTTTGCCCCGAGGACATGAGGCGCTGCGCCGTCACGTTCACGTACCCCTTCGGCGGGGAGAAGTCCGTTGAGCTGCGCGGCGACTACCGCGGCGAAGAGTCGTGGACGCAGGGCGACGCCATGACGCTCGTCGGCAGCAAGTGGACCGTCAACGTCAACGTCGCGCCCGGCCAGCCTGTACAGTACAAGTTCTGCGTCGACGGCTGCAAGACGAGCGGGGGCTGGAAGCTCGACCCCGATCCGACGGTGCAAGTCGTCACGGATCCGCAAAACAACACGAACAACGTGCGCGGCGCGGTCACGTGCCCGTCCTCGTGGGTTTGCGACGAGCCGCCGCTGCCTCCCCCCGGCGTCTTCGATTGGCGAGACGCCGTCGTGTATTTCGTCTTCGTCGATCGCTTCTTCGACGGCAACGCGACGAACAACAGCACGGTGCCCGGCGTCACGGGAACACCGGGCCAATACCAAGGCGGCGACTACGCCGGCGTCACGCAAAAGATTCAGAGCGGGTACTTCACCGATCTGGGCGTCAACGTCTTGTGGCTCACGGTGCCGCTCGACAACGCCGACATCGCCGGCAAGGGCGCCGGCGGCGACGCGAACCTCTACTCGGCGTACCACGGCTATTGGCCCAAGGAGCTGGATCCCAAGACGCCGGAGAGCCGCTTTGGCACGCGCGCCGAGCTCCTCGCGCTGGTGCAGGCGGCGCACCAGAAGGGCATCAAGGTGCTCTTCGACTACGCCATGGTCCACGTGCACGCCTCGAGCAGCGTGTACCAGGCACACCCCGATTGGTTTCACCCCGGCGGCGGCAGCTGCGTCTGCGGCGTGACCTGCGACTGGAACGCCGATGGTAAGCGCTGCTGGTTCACCGACTACCTTCCCCACTGGAACTTCACGGTCCAGGCCGCGCGCGACTTCTCCGTCAGCAACGCCATCGCCTGGGCCAAGGAGTACGACATCGACGGCTTCCGACTCGACGCCATCAAACACGTCGAGGACAACTGGCTGACGGACCTTCGGAGCCGACTCACAAGCGAGGTCGTGCCTCTGAAGAACCCGCCGCAGCGCTTCTACCTCGTGGGCGAGACCTTCGCGTACGACAAGAGCGCGCTCAAGGCGTACGTGGACCCGGCCTCGAAGCTCGACGGTCAGTTCGACTTCCCGCTTCGGCTCGAGATCGTCAAGGCGGTCTTGATGCGCAAGGGCGGGATGGACGGCCTCGCCGCCTTTGCCCGCGACAACGACGCGTTCTACGGCGCCCGTGCTGTCATGAGCCCCTTCGTGGGCAACCACGATCTCGGTCGAGTCATCCACATGGCCGAGGACACGCCGCGCTTTGATGAATACTCGAACGGCGACAAAGCGCTCGCGTGGAGCGAGACGGAGCCTCCGCAGCCGACGGGCGTTGAGCCGTACGAGCGCCTCGCCAACGGCTTCGCCGTCATCTTCACGCAGAAGGGCGCGCCGCTCGTCTACTACGGCGACGAGATCGGCCTCGCTGGCGCTGGTGATCCCGGCAATCGCAAGAAGATGCCGTGGACCGGGCTATCGACGAATCAAACCTGGCTGAAGACGCGCCTTCAAAAGCTCGCGAAGATTCGCGCCGACCACGCGGCGCTGCGTCGCGGCCTCCGGCAAACGCTCGCCGCCACAGCCAACCTGTGGGTCTTCTCCATGACCACCACGGGTGATCGCGTCTTCGTCGCCATCAACCGCGGCGACGGCCCCGAGACGACAACCGCTCTTCCGGCGGACACCTACGAGGAGCTCGTGGAGGGCGGGGCCGTGACAAGCTCGCCGATCACCGTGCCGGCGCGGCAGACGCGCGTCTTCGTGAAGAAGTAGGCAGCGCGACGGTCGCGCAGTGATGTGCCCCAGAACGTCCTAGAGCGACGCTTTCGCGGCAGGCGGCGGCGGAGGGCTCGAGGCCCCGCGCGCCTCACGCGTGCGACGCCAGAGCGTGGTCCGCTCGCCGCGCCCTTGCCCTTCAACGACGGTAAAAAGCAGGGTCCCCTCCCCGTCGACTTCGAACTCGGCCACGCGCTCCGCGACGAGTCGATAGCCGTCACCGGGCCGACGCTCGTAGAGCACCTCCGTTCCATCCCCTCCTTTGCGCGGCCCCGAAACGAAGACCGTTCCGTCGTCGGCGAGCCGGATCGCGAATGCGTCGGCGAGCGTCGTGGGCAGCGCGAGGCGCTCCCACTTACCCTCGTGGAAGACGACGAGAAAGTCATCGCGATCGACGGTTGCCAGCATGGCCATGCGGCCCGACGGCGCCCAGGTGACTGCGTTCACGTGGGACGGCCCGAAGGACGTGCAGGAACGAGCGGCGCGAAGATCTTCGACGAGCTCCTCGCGGCCGTCGGCAAACGACGTCAGCAAGGCGCCGCTGCTGGCCGCGAGCGACACCACGCGGTCGGGCCCCGGCAGCACCTCCCGCGGGTAGTCGCTCACCTTGTAGACCAGGCCGGCCCCTCGAGCCGTGACGACGGTGAGCTCGTGGCCCCCAAGGCCCGTCGACTCCACGAGGACGGCTCCTGGCGCCATGGCGAAGGCGCGCGCCGGCGCGCCGCTGTCGGGCAACACGACGGGCGCCCAACGACTGCCGGCTCTCCGGTGCAGCGTGATTGCCGCCATGCGGCCACCCTGCTGCTGAGTCTCCGCGAGGACGAACTCCGGCGTGCAGCCGTAAGCCACCGCGGCTTTGGGAGGCAGCGTCACCGTGCCGATCTCGCGAAGCGCGCCGTCGGTGACGCCGTACCAGGTTGCACCGCGACGAAAGTTCACGATGCCGTTCGAACAGCGTTGCGTGACGAGCCTTCCGCGGACCGGGGCGAAGGGCGTGCTGACGACCCTCTCCGACGAGGTCTCGACGACGCGTGCGTTGGTGCAGTCGTCCCGTATCGCAGGCTCCTTCGCTGATGAGGGAATCAACGCCGCCGCACCCGCGGCGCCAGCGTCCGAGGCGGCGACGAGCTTATCGACGCGCGCGCGGTCCGGTGAGATGGGCGGCGACGCCTCGCCTCGCGAACAACCGAGCAGCGTCAAGCATACGAGAGCCATCGAACGATGTTTCACGGAGACCTCCTCACAACGCGCCCTCATGCAGCACAAGCTCGAACGCGATCTTAGGGGGCGCACGGCGTGGGGCCTCTTGGCGCGAGCCTGCGCCGTGCCCCTCCGGCAACTCGACCCGCTGGTAGAGCACGCGGTAGCCGATCTCGCGTCCCATCGCGCGGGGCACAGTCAGACGAACCACTCGCTCGCCGCCCGCAGGGATGCGTGTATCTTCCAACTCGACCTCGGGGATCCGGTCGAGCGCGAAGCGGCGTCCGACGGAGGCACGAGCCGCGCTTTCCGTGGGGGCGCCCTGCGCGCGGGCGACGACCTCGATGCGCCGAAAGAGATCGCCCGTCGGAAACGAGTGCCCGACGCCGCTCGCCTTCAGCGTGAGCTCCACGACGTCAACGGCGACGCGGCGCGCGGTAACCTTGAGGGCACCCCGCAGGTCCTCGGGGCGGGTGCCGAAGGCAAACTCGTGGGAGCGGCCGCGTCGTCCTGCTGCGGGTGCGCCGGCGGCGCCGACGGGCATGTGGCAGCTTGAGCAGGCTCGGTCGGCCGACGGCGACGCGCGGTGCTCCGTCATCGTCTTTTGCATTCGCTCGGGGGAGCGCGGGAACTTGAACTCGTGGCATGACGCGCAGGCGTTGGTCCCAAAGTCTGCGTCGACAGCCATGGCGTGAGGCGCGCCCTTCACCTCGCGTGTCCCCAAGACCTTGCCGTCGCGAACATGGCACGCAACACACGTGACGCCGTTGTCGGCGGCCCAGCCCTCGGCGGCCCGCTGGGAAGGCGCCGCCGGCGCGTGGCAGCCGCGACAAAAGGGCAGCGGCTCGAGGGAAAGCGCCCGCTGAAACGTGGGATCGTTGTACGCGTTGCGATGGTTCGATTGGCGCCACTCGCGCGCCACGTCGTCGCGGCATCCCTCGCAGGACTCGTTTAGCCGTTGGTGCTGGGCCGCCGACAACGCGGTGGTCGCTGCCTGCGTCGCCTCACCGGCCAGCGACAGGTTCCCGAAGGCCAAGGTCGCCCCCAACAGAACGGCGATGACGCGCAGACGCATGCCCCGTGGCCTGCAGCCTTTGTGCCGACCCCAATGGCTCCCGAAAACGCGTTGCATCGTTTCGTCGTCGCTTCCGTCGTGTCGGGAGTTCGGCGTTTGCGGCCCGCCCAGGCGCAAACGCTCACCTGTGACAGGCGGCAACGGGGCCGCACCGTGTGTCACAGGACACCCGCCGCGTTCGATCCTTGGGTGCGGCCGCGGGCCTCGCGTACCTTCGCGTCATGCCTCGGCCCGCGCTCCTCGCAACGCTCTCCGCATTGCTCTTCGTCATCTGCCTCGCGACATTGTGGCACCCGCCGGCGGGGCGTCTCAGCTGGGCCCTCGAGGTCGGGCCGGGCCTCCTCGAGGTGTTCGCTTTGGCTGCGCTCTACAAGCGATTCCCCATGAGTACGCTCGTCTACGTCACGCTCTTCCTGCACATCCTCGTCTTGATCTACGGCGGCTACTACACGTACGCGCTCACGCCGCTAGGCAATTGGGCCCGCGACACCTTTCATCTGGCTCGCAACCACTACGACCGCATCGGCCATCTCGCCCTCGGCTACTTCCCCACGCTGGCGATCCGCGAGGTGCTCCTCCGCACCAGTCCCCTAAAGCGCGGCAAGTGGCTCGCGGCCATCGCGCTCTCCATCGCCTTCGCCATCGGCGCCTTTTGGGAGCTCATCGAGTGGTGGACCACGCTGGTCGTCGCCGGTGACGTTGGCACGGCGTTTCTCGGCTCGCAGGGCGATCCGTGGGACGCGCAGTGGGACATGTTCTTGGTCGGCGTCGGCTCGGCGCTCTCGCTGGTGACGCTCTCGAAGGTCCACGACCGCTCGATGGCGAAGCTCGCGGCGGCGGGGTAGAGCGGCCGCGTGTTCGTCGCCGCCACGGCGCCAGATTGAGCGCCGCTGCCTCGCGCATGGCGCTCCCGCGACGGGGTCGCCTGCCGAATTCAGAGCCGTGCCACACCTGGGGAAAGCGCGCTCGCGCCGCTTAGGCCTTCTTCGCGCGCGCCTTGGACGCTCGCTTTCGACGCCGTCACCTTCTTCGCGGTCGGCTTGCTTCGCTTCGGGATCACGCGCTTCGCGCCGCGCGCGAAGGGATCGTTTGCGGTGTCGTACCAATAGGAGAACGGTCGCGGATCGCGCCGTGGCCACAAGTTGGTGAACGCCTCGCCCTTCGTTGATCGATAGGCAATGCGCAAACGCTTCTCCACGGCACGCGTGCCGAGATATTTACGAAACGCGCGGTGCGCGGCTTCCGGCGCGTCCGTGTAGACAAAGAAATTCACGGTGCCCGAGCCGACGTCGTAGCCGTCGAGATCGCACGTCCTCGGTAGCGACGCTGCGAGCCTAGCCGCGAAGGCCTCGAGGTCGTCCTGCTTCGCGAAGCAGTCCTGAGGGAACTGGATGACCAGCTGAAACGCGTGCGCCACGGCGAACTCCTTCGTCTGCCCACCCCACCCCCCCCCCCCCCCCCAAACAACCCCCCCCCCCCCAAAAACCCCCCCCCCCCCCCCCCCCCCCCCCCCCCCCCCCCCCCAACCCCCCCCCCCCAAACCCCCCCCCAAAAAACCCCCCCCCCCCCCGGGCAGCAACGAGATCAACGAAAAAAGGCCCCCCCCCCCCCCCCCCCCCCCCCCCCCCCCCCCCCCCCCCCCCCCGTAGCGCAGCCTCGACGCCGGCGCAACGCGGCGCCACGTTGTTGGCGAGCGCCGAGGGGTGGACCGCGCTCGGCGAATCGTTCGTCCGCGCGTCGGAGGCCGCCGAGCCCGACGAGTGGAAGGAGAGAGGCGAGGTCCACCGAGCCTACGCCGAAGCGGTGCGAATCGCGGCGAAGCCGCTGTCAGCGGGCAAGGCCCAGGAGTCGCTCAAGCGCTGCGCGGAGGCGTCATCGGCGACCGAGCAGCAGCGCGCGCGCTGCCACGAAATCGACCGGCGTTTAAGAGAGCTCTTCGGGGAGTAGGCTCGAGCCAGCACGCGAACTGTACGCTTGGCGAAGCCCATCCCGCCCCAGTGCCCGTTGTGATAGCTAGGACGATCATTCGGAGGGGTGGGGCATGAAGACACGCGGTGCGTGGATGGGGCTTGGGATCGTCGTTGTGGGAGTGGGCGCGACCGCGTCCGCCTGCACGGAGAGTTCGTCGTCGCCGACGCCGGGGACCACGGGAACGGACGCCGACATCCAGGGAGACGGCGGAGGCGCGGGTACGGATGCTGCCACCACACTCGACGCAAGGGCACCGGAGGGCGGCACCCGCGCCGACGGCATCGTCCGCGAGATCGTCTATCGGCAGCTCACGCACGCCACCACCGCGGCCGACTTTCCTACGAACGTGCCGGTCATTAGCGGGAACGGCAAGCGGATCGCGTTCGCGGTCGCGCCCGGAACACAGAGCGCCGCGACCCCGAACCGCATCTTCGTCATCGACGCCGACGGAACGAACCTGAAGCAGGTGGATTCGTACAAGACCAACTGTTTCTGCGGCTCCGACGTCGCCATCAGCGACGACGGAAACACGATCGTGTCCACCGACTCCACGCAGGTTCGCGTCGTCGACACGGCGGGCACACTGAAAGGGTCGTTCACGCTCGACAACAACGTCGTGACCAATCTCGCGCTGAACGCCACCGGCAGCGACGTGTTCTTCATCAATGCGCGCGACAGCAATCAGACGCTGCCATCGGCCACGCCGCGGGCACGCGGCACGTACACGATGAAGAGCAACGGCACGGGGATAACCGCGATCCTCACGCCGCAAACCGTCGCGCCGCTCGTGGGCAAGACGGCGGCGGAGGTGTTTCCTTTCGCGGGATGCGGCACGTCGCTCGCCGTCTCGAGCGACGGCACGAAGGTCTTTAGCGTCGTCAACGTGCTCGGCGCCCAGGCGATCATCGCCTCGAGCGGCACGGGCACCGGCGCCGCGCTCGTCCTCGGCCCCGTCACGACGGGCGACAAGCTCGTCTACGCGGTCGCCACCAACCAGAACGGCAGCAAGGCCGCCTACTGGACCGCGAGCGCCGCGCCCGCAGGCGGCGAAATCGGCGTGATGGGCGCCGACGGCACGAACAAGACGAAGCTCTTCGACATCGGCGCCGGCGGCGGATGCAGGATGCCCTTCACGATGTCAGGCGACGGGGCGAAGGTGACGCTCTCCGTCATGTCGACGGTGTTCCCCACCGATGGCTCCGAGCCGTGGCCGCTCCTCATTGGCACCGGATTCTTCTCGAGCGATCCGGCCTTCGTCGGCTCACCCGACGGCCCCCTCAGCATGGCCGCCGACGGAAAGACGTTCGTCTACGTGAACAGCGACGCCGTCGGAAAGCAGATTGCCATCGCCGAGCTCGACCCCGCGAGCGTCGGCGCCGCGCCAAAGGTCACGGAGCCGAAGGTTAGCCCGGCGGAGATCCCGCATGACCTCTCCGTCGCCGCGACGATGGAGGCGAGGGTGAGCGGGACGCCCATCCGCGTCGGTGGGCAGGTGTTCTACAAAGGCCTCCTGGACAGCAACGCGGTGCACGCGGACAAAGTGCTCCTGCCCGACGCCGGCGTTTACGTGGCGGGCGGCGTCAACGCGAGCACCAACGCGACGCCCGGGCCGCGCATCCTCCGGATCAAGGCGGAGGCGAAGGACGGGAGCGGCCTCCGCTCGGCGCACGCCGTCGACTTCGGGCCATTCACGATCAAGTAGGGAGCCCGTCTGCCCCTCCGCCAGGCTCTCGGGGACACGCTGCCTGCGGCGAGCCGGGCTTCGGAGCTCCGCGGCCGGCTCAGTCGCGTTCGAGTGTTGCCACGCCGGCGAAGCGACCGCCCGTCAGTGTGAGCGTGGCTCGCGCGCCCGTTCTCTTGACGATGGTGACGATCTTGCCCGCGGCACCCGACGACAACGTCCACTCTTCGGTACCGTCGCCGAGGGGCTTCACGCTCGCGATGGCGAACGCGACGCTGCCCGATAGCGCGGAGAGGTGCACGTGGCCGCGACCGACGTTCACTCGGCTTCCGATGACCAGGGGCTCCGCACCGGTCCACGACGTGACGGTCCAGGCGCCTTGGCACACGTCGACCGCGGCGAGCGTCGCGCCGTCGAGATCGGGCCCGATGGTCTCGTATTCCGGCAGACGAGGCAGCATGGGAGTCATCGCGAGAAGCAAGGCGAGCGCCGCGGCGCCGAGCCACCGGCTCGCCATGGCGCGCCGGAAGCGCGACACGCGCTGACGAAGCGCCGCCTCCGACGCCGCCTCCGATCGAGCCAAGTCGGCGTAGGACTCACCGTCGGCTTCGCGGAGCGCCAGGTTCATGGCTTGCCTCACGCACGCGTTCACCTCGGCGTCGGCGAGGACACGGCGCAACAGGTCGCGCGCCTCGAGCGGCGGGCTCGGGGTGATGTGCGCTTCGTCGCAGAGCGATTCGTCGCGATGGCCTCGAAAATGATCGGCAACCTTGTGTCTCGCGATCCCAACGAGCCACGGCGAAAGCTCGTCTTTGGACGAAGGGATGCGCTTCGCGGCCAGGGCTTCGCACACGACCGCCTGCACGATGTCCTCGACCTCTTCGCGAGGGACGCGGCGAGCGACGATCCTTCGAAGGAGGCTCCGAACGCTGCTGTCGCCCACGTGATCGCGCAGAAGAGTCGAAGCGTTCATCGAGTGCCCATCCCGTCAATCGTCCATCGCGCCGCCCCGCGGATTGTGACACGCGAGACTGCAGCCGACCCTCACTATTGCGGTGCCGCCGCTGCCCAGCTCGCGTCGCCCGCGAGGAGCCACGGAAGTTCGCGAGGGATCTTCTCGTAGCTCTCTCCCCGTAAAAGGGCCGTAAGGGCCCGGAAATACAGCCCTTGCAGCAACCTTTGGGCGGACCGCTGCGGCCGCCGCCTCGTACCGGCGCAAGCCGCCTGGATGTTGGGTGATGAACAGTGCGCGTTCCGTCCCGGCGCGCTCGAGGGCCGTGCGCAGTGACGCCGCGTCCTCGGGGAGCCCCTCGAAGAAGACCGCGCGTCGGATCTGGATGCCGGGAACGGCGAGCGTTTGGGCGCCGAGGATCCCGGCCTGCGAGTGGGATAGCCAGACGATGCTCTCGGGGTCGATGCGGCCCGGGTATTTCGCCTCGGCCAAGAGGACGATGCGGTCGATGGCGGCGCGCATTTTCTTGGGATCGCCCCAGTAGAACGTACGGTCGCCAAGGCGTTCGCCCTGCGGACAGAGCACGAAAGGCCAGGTCCCGAAGAGCCAGCGGCCAGCGAGGCACATTCCTCGCGGGTCACCAGCGGCACCGTGCAGGGCGATCACGATAGGGCGCTTGGTGCGCGAGCCGATAGGCACGGCCGCGCATCCGAGCACACCGCTTTCGTCGCTCAGTGGCTGAATCGGCTCGCCCGTGAGCGGGGCCTGCTCCGCCGGGTGCGATACCTGTGCAGACTCTCTCGGCGCGGGCCGTTGCTCCGCAGGGGGAGCTGCGGCGTTCGAGCAGCTGACGAACAAGGACAGGATAAGCGCACGTCGCCATGACATGGACTGGCTATCGCGCTCGTGGCCGCGTCGTGACACGCCGCCCGACGAATTCGCCGCCGAGTTTCACCGGGGCTTGCGACCGCCGGCGAGCCATTCGCCCCTGATCGCGACGCGCGTCCCTGATCGAAACACACGCCCCCGATCGATGCACGTGTCACTCAACCGACACGCGAATCGACGTGCCGACCGCAGGCGTCGTGATACGGCGTCGCTCGGAAGGAGTCGGCGCGCAATGGGACTGTGGAGAGCGTTCATGAACATGCTTGGGTTCGGCAGCGTGGGAGCCAGCGGCGGAGACGTCTACGCAAAGCTGCTGCAGCTCTGCCCCGGCGAGTCGATCGCGTTCGGCACGGCAGGCAAGTTCCTGTCTGCCGTTGGGAAGGAAGCCGCCATTGGTGGCCAGTACATGCTCGCGATCACGAGCAGCGGAAGGCTCGTGATCGGTGACATGCAGACGATGAACCCAGCGCTCGCCCGGGCGTTCTCTCCTGGCATGGTACGCATCGAGGATCGCGGGTACCTCGACGAACAAAGAGGCGTCCTCGGGGCGTCAGCGGCATACACGCAGGCGGGGCCGACGGGGGCCATGGAGCGCGTCAGGGTGCTCGCGTTCACACCTCAAGAGGGCGCGCCTTTCATGCTCTTCGCCGTGGCGTCTGTCGTGCCGCAAGTGCTCGCGTGGGGATCACCACGGTAAGCTTCGGCCCACTTTTGAGCCTGCGCCCCGCAGCGGCGGTCCTGCCAGGGGACGCCGCGCAGTGCCTCGCCGGCAGCGCATGTTGGTGGTATCGCCCCGCTGGCGATGAGCGACGCTGGCCCCGCGCCCTCCCCCATCTCGTTCCCGCCGGAGCTGCCGATCTCGGCGCGCGCGGTCGACATCGCCGAGGCCATCCAGGCCCACCCCGTCGTCATCGTCGCCGGCGCCACGGGGTCCGGCAAGACGACCCAGCTGCCGAAGATCGCGCTCGCCATGGGGCGCGGGCTTACGCAGATCGTCGGCGTGACTCAGCCCCGAAGACTCGCCGCCACGAGCGTCGCCGCCCGCGTCGCGAGCGAGCTGGGCACGCCGCTCGGCGAGGACGTCGGCTACCAAATTCGTTTCGACGATCACACATCCGAGCGGACGTACGTCAAGTTCATGACCGACGGGATCTTGCTCGCAGAGATCCACAACGATCCGCTGCTGCGTCGCTATGACACGCTCATCCTCGACGAAGCCCACGAGCGGAGCCTCACCATCGACTTTCTGCTCGGCTGGGTGAAGCGCATCTTGCCAGAGAGGCCAGACCTGAAGGTCGTCGTCAGCTCGGCCACCCTCGAGACAGAGCGCTTCTCCTCGTTCTTCGACGGCGCGCCCGTGCTCACCGTCGAAGGGCGAACCTACCCGGTGGACGTCTTGTACGAGCCGCCGCGGGAAGAAGACGACCTGGCGGAGGCCGTGGCCGCGGCGGTGCGGAGCGTGACGTCGCTGGATCCGCACGGCGACATCTTGGTCTTCCTACCGGGCGAACGGGAGATCCGCGAGGCCGAACGAGAGCTCTCGCGCCAAGCTCTGCGGCACACCGTGGTGCAGCCGCTCTACGCGCGACTGTCGGCGGCGGAGCAGAAGCGCGTCTTCCAAACCATCTCGGAGCGACGCGTGATCCTCGCGACCAACGTCGCCGAGACCTCCGTCACCATCCCCGGCATCGTCTACGTCATCGACACCGGCGCGGCACGTCTCTCACGTTATGATCCTCGCTCGGGCACCACGAGCCTGCACGTCGAGGCCATCTCACAGGCGAGCGCCGACCAGCGCAAGGGGCGCTGTGGCCGCGTCCGCGACGGCATCTGTGTGCGCCTCTACAGCGAGCAGAGCTTCGCCGCGAGACCTGCGTTTACCGACCCGGAGATCAAGCGCACGGGGCTCTCCGGCGTCATCTTGCGCATGAAGGCGCTGGGTCTCGGCGACGTCGAGGATTTTCCCTTTCTCGACCCGCCGTCGGGCCGCGCCATCACCGAGGGCTACCGCGTCCTCGAAGAGCTCGGTGCGCTCGGCGAGCGCCGCGAGCTGACGGCCCTCGGCGAACAGCTCGCGCGCTTCCCCGTCGATCCGCGCATCGCGCGAATGATCTTGGCGGGCGCCGAGAACGACTGCCTTGGCGACGTTCTGGTGGTGGCCGCGGCTCTCAGCGTTCAAGACCCGCGTGAACGGCCCCGTGAGCAGCAACAGCGGGCCGACGACCTGCACCGACGCTTTCGGGACGAGCGGTCGGACTTTGTTGGCCTCCTCCGCTTGTGGGCCTTCGTGAGAGACGCGGAGCAACGAGGCACGTCTAACCTGCGCCGCGTCTGCAAGGAGAACTTCCTCTCCTTCGTGCGCGTGCGCGAGTGGGCCGATGTTCACCGTCAACTCGAGGACGTGGTGCGTGAGCTCCGACTCGAGACGCGGCAACGCGAGGGCGCGCCTCCGCCGAAGCGCCCCGCAGGAGGCCGAAGCGCCGAAGCCGCCGGCAAGCCGCCAGCGGCCGAAGCCCACGACGCGCTGCACCGCGCGCTGCTCACCGGCCTCTTGTCGAAGATCGGCAAGTGGCATCCGGAACAACGGGTCTACCTCGGCGCCAAACAAACTCGTTTCGCGATTCACCCGTCCTCGGCGCTCGCCAAGAAGCCGCCGGCTTGGCTCATGGCCACCGAGCTCGTGGAGACGACGCAGCTCTTCGCGCGCACGGCCGCGCGAATCGACCCCGAGTGGCTCGTTCAGGCGGCCCCTCACCTCCTCAAACGGAGCTACGGCGACCCAAGCTGGTCGGAGCGTACCGGGCGGGCCACCATCAAGGAGCACAGCACGCTCTTCGGCGTCACGATCGCGAGAGACAAGAGCATCGACTACGCGTCCGTCGCGCCGCTCGAAGCACGCCGCATGTTCATCGACCACGCGCTCGTCCGCGGCGAATACAAGACCCGAGGGGAGTTTCAGACGCGCAACGCGGCGCTCCTCTCGGAGGTGGCGCGCCTCAGGGCGAAGGCTCGAAGGAGCGACATGCTCGCCGACGACACCGCGCTCTTCGACTTTTTCGATCGACGGCTCCCGGCGGACGTCGTGGACGGCAAGACCTTCGAGGCGTGGCGCGGCGGCGCAGAGGAGGCAGACCCGAACGTGCTTTGCCTTGCCCTCGAAGATGCGCTCGTCGGAGAACCCGACCTCTCGCCATCGCAGTACCCGGACACGCTCTCGGTCCACGCGGTCGAGATCCCCGTCTCTTACAAATTTGAGCCGCACGACGACGACGACGGAGCCACGCTGTCGCTCCCACTGGTGCTCCTGCCGCAGCTCCAGCCGGGTGAGCTCGACTGGACCATCCCCGGCTGGCACCGGGACAAGTTGGCGGCGCTCCTAAACGAGCTTCCCCGCGGCCTGCGACGAGAGCTCGGCGACACGGCGGCGTTGGCGGAGACATTGGCGACATCGCTGACGCCGTTCTCCGGGCCCCTCTTGCTCGCACTTGCCGCAGCGGTCACCCAGGAGACGGGCGTCGAGGTCTCCGCCGCGGACTTCCGCCACGATGCGATTCCCCGTCATCTTCGCCTGAGCTTCCGGGTGCACGATGACCAGGGAAAGGTGGTGGCCCAGAGTCGTGACCTAGACGATCTCCTTGCGCGTTTCGGAGGGCGAGCGCGTGAGGTTTTGAAGAAGGTACCGACGCCGACGGGCTTCGAGCGGCGGGGACTGACGAGCCTGGACTTCGCCGACCTTCCGCCCTTTGTCACGCGCCGCGTGGGCCAGGTGGAGGTGCGCAGCTTTCCCGCGCTCGTGGACCGCATCACCTCCGTCGATCTTGTGTTGCTCGAGTCGCGAGGCGCGGCGGACGCCGCATCCCGCGATGGATTGCGACGGTTGCTTCTCCTCGCGACAAGGCGCGAGCTTTCGGCGATCGAACCAAGACTGCCGCGGGCGCTGCCGGCCGTCTCGCAGGCACCACGACTCCCCTCGCGGAGCGACGACGAGCTCTTTCGAGCGGTGCTCCTCGCGCGCATCGCCGATGAAGCCTTCGAGCTCGGTGGGCAGACGACGCTACCGCGCACCAAGGAGGCCTTCGACACCATGGCCGCGCGAGGTGCAGCGCGACTCCCTGGCGTCTTTCGTGATCTCGAGTCGCGCCTCAAGCCGTGCGCCGCCGAGCTCGACAAAGCTCTCGTGACGCTTCGCAGCGCGGCGAAACACCCAAGCGGCCGCGACGCCGTGGCCGACATGTTCGCGCAGCTCGAGCGCCTCTTCCCGGCGGACCTTTTGGCATGGGTGCCGCTCGCGCAGCTGGAGCACTTTCCGCGCTACCTCCGCGCCGTGCAGGCGCGCGTGGTTCGTGCGGCGACGGACCCTCGCAAGGATCGCGAGAAGCTCGCGACGTTCAAGCCCCTGTGGGACGAGTTTCTGAAGAGGGTTCCGACGGTGAAGGACGTGGAAACTGCGCGTATGCTCCGCTTCGCGTTCGAAGAGCTTCGCGTAGCCATCTTCGCGCCGGAGCTCAAGACGGCGACGCCAGTCTCGCCGGCTCGCCTTCGCGAGGCGCTCGCGACGCTTCGGTAGGGGCCACGTCGATCCACGAGCGGCGCTCGGAGATCTCGGGGCGTCTGTCTGCCATCGTCCCACATGCCCGGCCCGGCCGGACCGACGGATCGGCCGGTGATTTCCCTGGCAGGCTCGGGACTGCGGGCCGCCGACGCGAGGCCTCGAACGCAGCGAAGCCATGTCATCGGCTTCGCAATGCGGGTCCCCATGGTTCGCGTTTCGCTTCGATCTCCTCGGATGGCTAGGGCGTTCAGAGCGGCCGAGCTCGAATATGTTTGTGGAGGCGACGATGAATACGTCGCCGAGCCGACCTACGACACGCCCGCCGAGCCCACGTACGACACGCCCGCCGAGCCCACGTACGACACGCCTGCCGAGCCCACGTATCACACGCCCGCCGAGCCCACGTATCAAGCGCCTACCGAGCAGCAACCGGCGGCGAGCTACGGCGTGCAACAGTACGATGACGGCTCCAGCCTGCAGACCTTCGACGACGGCAGCACGCTTGCCCGTGACACGGAGGGGAACTACTCGTCGAGCCCAGCTCCGGACTACGGAGGCTATCAACCGCAGCAAGGCGATCCGCGTGCGATGGGTGAGAACGTCGGGGCCGTGCTCGAGAACGACAACACCCTGCCGGCGCAGAGCTCGCAGGACCCAACCCCCGCGGCGGCAGCGGACCCACGAGCGGAAGGCGAAAATACTGGTTCGGTTCTCGGTCGCTTCGAGGACCCGAGGGCGCTCGCGGCGGCGGTTGCGGCGGGCGTAGCGCCAGCGAATCTTTCGCCAAGCGAGGACGCGACGTTCCGGCAGGCCTACCGCCAGGCGCTTCGGGACGCCGACCTCCCGACGAGTCGTCCGTTCGACACGCACCTTCCGAACATCGATCTGCAAGGGAACCGAGTCCCCGGCGCGCAATACCAATTCGAGGCACCGGTTTCGGGCCGCGGCAGTGCCATCGTTCCCGGAAGCACCGAACCGGTTGTCATTCGAAACGACGCCGGGGGACACCTCTATCCCGACGATCCCGTTCAGAATCGTGGGCCGCACCTCAACACGCCCGACGGCGGCCACTACGACTACGACCGCGGGCGCGCGCCCTCTCCCGGCACCTACACGCCGGACAATCCAGTGCGTGTGACGGACCCTCTTCCGGAGCCCCGCGGCAACTTCGCCACGTTCGCCGAACGTGAGGCGGCGCTCCATGCGCCACCGGGTGCCGCGGCGGCGGAGCGCTCGGCCGCCGTCATTGCCGCCGAGAATGCGGGCGCCGTGACAGCCGCGGAACGCGCCGCCGCGACTCGCGCGCTCGAGTCGGCGGCTCCGACATTGTTGCGGCGCGGCGCCACGGCGATTCTAGGCTCCGCGGTCGGCGGAGCTGCTCTCGACCTTCTCACGAGCTCGACCCCGGCGGCGGCGGCCACGCTCGATGACTCGCGTCGCATTGAATACGACGCCATTCGTCTGGAACGCGCGGGCTTGCCACCGGATGAGGCGTTCCGCACCGCGAATGCGACCTACAACAACGGAGGCATCCCCTCGTTCGAGGAACGCGGCTTGATGCGTGGTTGGGCGGACGAGGCTGCCGGTCGTGGGATGGATCGGGCTGCCGCAGACTTGTCCGCGTACGGTCGCCTCCAAACGCACCGCGCAGACCTCGCTGCCGCCGAGCGGCAGCGCCTCATCGACGCAACGGCGAACGCGTCGACTTGGACCTTCGCGCCGTGATTCCAAAACCTGGTTGCACCGCACACGCCGGCCTTCGGGCATGACAACCGGTGGACCGCGGCTGGCCGACCGAGCTCCATGGCTCGAGCGGAGCGGGCGCCTCCCGCTGCGATCTTCCCCGAACGTTCGCCGCCACCGCGTCGGACTTCGCGACCACGACGCGAATGTCGCGCGCCACGAGCCGCCGCCATCGAAGCTTCGCGGACCTACGCGCGTCGAGCGCGTGGAACGCGCCTTGCTCGGCGCGCGACATGTTCGCCCGCCCCTTCGCCGTGTTCACGTCGGCCGCGATGCTCCTCGTGGCCGCATGCGTTACCGACTCCACCCCGCCGCCGTCGAGCAGCACCACCACGCAGACCGCTGCGTGCACCGCGGCGAACGGCACCTGCGTGTCCGAAGACCGGAGCGGATGCACCGGCAAGGCCTACCCGTATTGCCTTCCGCCGACGGGGGCGACGTATTGCTCGTGGGCGTTTCGCGGGCGCGTATTGCCTGACGTGGCGTGTGTTGGCAAAGCGTCGTGTTGTTTCGTTGACGACGCCGGGACGAGCGACGCGGGCGCGGTCGATGGCGCCCTACTGACCGACGCCAGCACCGATTGAGGTCGCTTCGCACGAGCCGGGCACTTGGAGTCGTGCCGATTGTCAAAGGCGGCATGGCCTTGACTACGTTTCCCGCGATCATCCTCACATTTTTTCGCGTGATCACACCGGCCCCCGGCGGCCTGACGCTTGCTGATGCGCACCCCCGGGAGGTGCGCCGTCATGATCCGTCGCGCAAGTCGTGTTCTGGGGTTCGGGTTGTTGGCCGCGTGTTCTGGTGAAGGGACTCTCTCGGACGAAGGTGGGGACAAGCTGGGATCGCTCGAGGCGCCGAGCGAGCTCAAGCAGCCGCTCTCCGCGCCTGCGACGGACGCGTACGACTTCTTGATCCAAGACGTCTGTGTGATGAACGGCGTCGCCACCGCCACCGATCCGTACGGGTGCACGGGGAGTCGGCGGAACCTCAACGTCAACGAGCTGCTCCGCTATCGACGCATCACCGATCACGTGCCTGGGGCTCCTGGTGGACGGCTCGAGATCTCGGACTCGTATCCTGTTGTGGGGCCGCACGGTGGCGTCCGCGTGGTGCACACGTTCAACGTCGCGACCATGAGCTGGCCGGGCAACCGGCGCTCGTTCTTGGACTTCGACACGCCTCCGCTCGCCCAGCTGTACTCCGATCCCGCTGGCGCTCCGATGCCGCACAGTGACGGCTACGAAGTGTCGGAGGCCGACGGCGCGTGGGTGTCGCTCGTGGGAACCAGGGACGCTCAGGGTGTGGCGCCCTTCTTCAACGCCGCGTGCGGTCACGACGACTCGTGGATCTCATTCCCGACCGTCGTGCCTGCGGAGGGTACAGGAGGATACGTCGAGGCTCGGGCGGCGCACCTTCGCGTGCCCTTCGAGCCGAAGACGCAGATGTCGTACGGGTGCCCCGCCGTCGGTGAGCGCGGCGCGGGGACGTTCTTTCTGCGCGGACGATGGACGTTCAACAGCAACAAGGTCCTCGAGACGATCATCACCAGCCACTACGATCGACCGTCCCCCGACGAGTCGACGGCGATGGAGCGCATCTTCTACACGCGCGAATACGGCCGCACGCGATGGGAAGCCTGGCAGAAGCCGACGGAGGGGGAGGTCGCTCCCACCCCCGACACCTCCTGCACGGGGCCTGCCTACGATCTGGGGTTCGTGCGGACGACGTGTCGAGAGTTCACCCGCGTCGTCGCCGACCCCGTCGGAGGCTTCGAACCGCGCTCGTGGCCGGTGCATCAGTTCATGGCGCGCGGCAACCTGCTCTTGAATCACGGCTTCGCCATGGGCGACGTGAGCGGCTGGGGTGCGTTCGCGCCCGCCGAGCTCGGGGTAGACACGGAACGGTTCGCTGCCACCGATCTTCGAGATGGCAATCGCTACGCTCGCCTTCGACGAGGAGGTCCGGGCGCTTCGATCTACCAAGACGTCCCGCGGCCCGCGCACGTGGGTGACGGGCAAGGAATGACGTTCGGCGTGAGGGCATGGACGGACGCGCCGGCGGTCCAGCAAATCAGGGTCGGCGTCTTCCAGCTCACCGCGGGCGCCCCGATCTTCAGCTCGGCGGTGCTGAAGGTCGACAAGACGCGGCGGCGGATCGCCGGTGGCTTCGTCATCGCGCCCGGCGTCACGGGGTTCCGCTTCCAGATCTACGTCGACTCGTCGGAGAGAGTGCTTCTCGACGACGCATGGCTCACGCCGTTGTGACAGCCGCCGACGCACCATCACGGGGCGGGCGCGGGAGTGGTGGCGAGGAGGACGTTGACGCCGAATCCGGCCACGATCATCACGGGGGTCACTCCCGGGCTGCCGCTCGCCGTCGCCGAGCTCTCGCCGGATGGGATGGTGCTCGTGGTGTTTCGGCTCTTCGTCGATGACGCGACTCTGGGCGCGCTCGCGGTGTTCGAGCGCCCCCTGCACTCTCCTCCCAACAAGACCGCGCCGACCTGAGGCCGGCCGAGACGGTGCCGAAATGTTCCACGCGCGCGATCGAAGAGCCGCGATCGGCGCGTGGGACGCTGGTCAGAGCGCGCAAGACTAGCCCCGTCTTCGTCACCGCAGGTCAACGGGGCCGTCGAGCGGTGGCTTTTGCATGAGCCCGAGTCTCGACCGGCGCGCCTTTGGCACCAGGTCGTCAAGAACGGGGACCTGCGTGTTGACGCCCACGGCGGCGACGAAACGCGCGAGCGGCTCCAAGGCCCGCCGAATGGCCTCTTCCGTGTGCACCGGTATCACGTGGACGTGACGCCCCGGCGGCGGAAGGAGCACCTCGTCGGAGACGCCCACTGCAAAGTCGGGGCCATCGAAGAGCTCGCCCGCGAACGCCACCGTTCCGCGGTACCGCGCGGCATCGGCTCGTTCGTCGTCGGTGAGCTCGCCGCGCGGTACGTTCGCGCGAAGCGTCGCGAGCTCCGCCGCGAGGGCCTTCCCGAAGGCCACGGCCCGGGCCTCGTCGCCGAGCACGAGCACAAGCCGCGGGCTCAAACAGCCGCGCTGGTCAAAGGGCACCACGTCGCGCGCGACGTCGGCCGCGGCGACCTCGAGCTCGTCCATCACCACGAAGGCGACGCCGAGACCGGTCCCGTGTCCGCGCACGGGGACGGCCGTGCGCGCTCGCAACGTCGCGATGGTCTCATCGGAGCCGTACACGTGCACCTCGCCGCGCGTCAGCGTCGACACATCAAGGTCGTCGACCACGGAGACGCCAAGGTCGCCGAGCTCGCGCAGTTCGTGAACGAGCGCCTTCGCGAAGATCGGCTCATGCGACGACGGCCGCACGACGACCTCGGTGGCCGCAGCGCGAGCCATCGCCACGGCGCGCAACGCCCCCACGAAGACCGTCGACGACAGAATGACGGCGATGCGCTCCGCGTCGCCGGCCGCAGCGACGAGTTTCGCGATCTCTTCATCGGTGGCGTCGACCTCGAGGTGCTCGGTGAGCGCCAGGTGTACGCCCGCAAGGGAGAGGCGCGTCGACTTTGCGAGAGCGCTCTTCAAGAGCTCCTCGTGGCCACGGACGCGCCGACCAGCCTCCAGGACTCGCCTCACGTCCGCGGCGCGTTCGTCCGCGGAGCGCCCCCCGTTCACGAGATGCACGCTAACACCCGCTGGGGACGACCTCGACGCAGGCCGCGCCGCCTGACGCGACCCGCACCTCGAGGAATGAGAAGGGGCGCTTCTTTTCGTCGCAACTCCAGTTGGCGCGCCAGATCTCAACGCCGGGCACGTGGGCTGCGAAGCCGGGTCGCCACTCGCAGCGGCCTTCTTTGCCGGAGCCGCTGTCCGGTTGATCCTTCGAGATCTCGAGGCGGCTGATGAGCGAGCGGAGCGGCTCGCCGTCGATGTGCGTCGTGCACGAGAACGCGCGCGTCACGTTGCCGCTCAAACGAACGTTGTCGCAATCGGCGAGCTTCACGTCAGCGCGGTTGTCCCTCAGAAAGGACTCGATGTCCTTCGAGCTGCCGTACATAAGCCGCTTGTCGGCCTCGGGCTTGGAGCAACCAAGGGCCAACACGGCCACGACGAGCGAGCTCGCGAGGGTGACCAAGTGGGACCGTGCTCTCGCTCGTGCCATCGCTACCGTCACAGGATGGTGGAGGAGCGGCCCTTGGCGCAAGGAACTCGTCACCGCCAGCCCCAACCCGCGGGAATCGCATGGCGCTCCCTCGGAGGCTCCTTGGCGAGCTGCTCCTCGAAGGGCGTCGTGCTGCCCGGACATAGGGTTCGCTCGAGCCGCCACTCGCCGCAGCCGGTGCAACCCTCGGCGCAGCGTTGGAACATGACGACGCGCTCGTTGCGACTCGTGCAGCGCCAAATGAGCACACGCCACGCGAGGGCCCCGTCCGTTTCAAACGACTCGTCGGGGGGCGTCTTGGGAGCGCCCTCCACGCCCGAGGGCGCTCGGCCACCGCAAGCGGCAACGCCAACCACCCCGGCCAGCAGAACGCCTACGAACCGCTGCGGGAGGACAGCCATCGCGGGGATTCTAGAGCGGATGGCGGGCCGCGTCCGGAGGCGAATGTCGGTTCACACCCCTCTTCTCCTCCGACCCTCCGAAAGGTCGACACCGTCTCGGTGGCCGAAGGTGAGCGGTTCGGCGGGCTCTGACAAAGGGGCGGCATCAGACCGAAAGCGGCGCTATAGCCTCCCCTCGATGAAGGCCCTTCACGGCTACGCGCTCGCGGCGACGATCGCCTTGGCGTCCACTCTCGCGACGCCCGCCGGCGCCGAGGTTCAGCCGTTTCGTTCGCAGCAACTCGTGCCGTTCACCAACGGCATCACCTCCGCCGCCTACGACGCGAAGCTCGGCAAGCTCACGCACTTCTACGAGCACCCCTACCGCTACCCGAAGGCCGGCACGGAGAGTCGCAACTTCGCGTACGACGCGTTTCCCGGAGTCCGAGTCGGGGGCGCGGGCAAATGGCTCGACGGCTCCGTGGCGCCGACGCTCGTCGAGTACGTGCCGGGCACCGGCATCGTGCACGTTCGACGCGCTCACGGCGGACTCGAGCTCGACGAGTACCACTACGCGCCGCAGGGTCTCGCCGAGCGAGTCGCGTTCATGTTGCTCAAGGCGACGCGAACGGCCGGCAGCGGCCCCGTCGATGCGTATGCACTTTACAACTTCCGCCTCGGGAGCGGAGTTCCCACGCCGGGCCCCGCTGGCGAAGAAGCTGTCTACAACGCGTCGCGCGACGCGTTCTACGAGTACGGCCCCGCGGGACTGACGTTCGCCCACGGCAGCGTGTCGGCGTCCTCGAAGCACGCGGCGACGCCCCAAAACCCGTACTCGGCGCTCCTTGCGGGGCAAGACCTCGCGAACAACGCAGGCACGGCGGGGCCGACGAGCGACGTAGCGTGCGGCTTCCAGAGCGCCCTCGGCGATCTGTCCGTGGGCGCGTCCGCTTGGGCCGGGTGGTTCACCGTCACCGCCCTCGACAGCGACGTTCAGCCAGCCGTCGACCGCGTCCGCACCTTCATGGCCGGAAGGACGCCGAGCGCTCTGTTCGCCGACGAGGTCTCGGCGTGGACCTCGTGGCAAACGGCAGCGCCGGCCGGCGCGTCGACGCTCGAGAAGAGCGTCCTCGCCTCGTCGCAGGCGGTCCTGCGCATGGGTCAAGTGAACGAGCCTGGCAAGCCCAACGGTCAACTCGTCGCGAGCATCGCGCCAGGTCAGTGGAACATCGCGTGGGTGCGCGACATGGCCTACGCCACCGTCGCCCTGGCGAGGCTCGGCCACGGCGACGAAGCCAAGCGCGCCGTGCGCTTTCAGCTGGGCGCCACGGCGAGCCAATACGAATCGTACGTTGGCAAGCCCTACGCCATCTCGGTGGTGCGGTACTTCGGCAACGGCCTCGAAGAGACCGACGAGAACGCCGACGGCCCGAACATCGAGTTCGACGGCTTCGGGCTCTTCTTGTGGGAGCTCGAAGAGACGATCCGCGCCACCAACGACGCGGCGCTCCTCACCGAGACGTTGCCGCGCGCGCGAACCGAGGTCGGCGACGTGCTCGTGGCGCTCCAAGATCCGGTGACGGGCCTCATCGCGAAAGACTCGTCGATCTGGGAAGTGCACTGGAACGGCAAGGAAGAGCACTTCGCCTACACGACCATCACGGCGGCCAAGGGTCTTTGTGCGTTGGCCAAGCTCTGCGACCGCGCCGGTGACGCGCAGGCGGCAGCGACCTATCGCGCTGCGGGACGCAAGGCGCAAAGCGCCCTCATGAACTACCTGCGGGCACCGAGCGGCGCCCTCGCGCAGAGCGTCGAGGCGTTGGCTCGGGGCTCGGCCTTCGTCGACGCGGCGGCCATCGAGGCCGTGACGCTCGGACTCGTGCACCCCAAGAGTCGCACGGCAACCGCCACGGCCCAGGCCATCGGCGCGGCCCTCGTGCCGCCGAGCGGGCGGGGCTTCTTCCGCAATCAGAAGGGCGGCTGGTACGACTCGCAGGAGTGGATCTTCGTGGACCTTCGAATGGCGCAAGCGCTCGCGCAGATGGCCGACCCGGCAGCGCCTTCGCTGTTGTCGTGGAACGTGGCGCAAGCGAGCGAGAACTTCGGGCTCTTCGCCGAGCTGCACGATCGCGCGACGGCCGACTACCGCGGCGAGGTGCCGATGGTCGGTTTCGGTGCGGGCGCCTACGCTCTGGCGCTCCTCGATCGAGGCGCGCCCGTCGAGCCCGCGTGCGGCGAGTTCGCCGACGGGCCCGTGCCCAGCGCCGTCGATGCGGGCTCGCCATCGCAAGACGGCGGCCCGCCAGGCAGCGTAGGCGGCGACCCCGATGCTTCTCTGACGAACCCCGAGCCAAGCACGAGCGAGCCCGATAGCGACGGGTGCGCCGTCAACGGTCGGGGCGGCAGCGTTGGCGGAGCGCCGCATCGTTCGATGGCAGCCGGGGCGCTCGCGCTGTCGCTCTTCGCCGCGCTCAAGTTGCGCCGCCGCAGGAAGACTTCATGAAGCACACGACCAAGCGTCCTCTTGGGATGCGCTCGTTCGGAAGGAATCTTGGTGTCGCGCTGCTTGCGCTCGCGTGCGTCCTCGCCGCTTGCGGCGATACGGGAGGTGGCGCTTACGAGCCGCCGGCGCTCTCGGGTCCGCGAGACGCGCAGGCCGACACGACGGCGACCACTGACGCAGCCACGCCGGATGTGACGCCAGGCGATGGGCCCTGCACGACGACCTTCCGCTTCACGCCGCCTCCCGGCAAGACCTACTTCCACGTCGACGTGACTGGCGATTGGAACGGTTTCGCGAACCCCGGCGTTGCGCTGGCCGGCCCCGACGGGACGGGCGCCTACGAAGCCAAGGTCGCGCTGTCGCCAGGTCTCCACGCCTACAAGCTCATCACCGACGGCACCCTGGCGCTCGACCCGGCCGCGCGTCGACGAAAGTACGTCGGTGGCGTCGACAACTCGGCCGTCGTCGTTCGCGACTGCAAGCTCCCTTCCCTGGCGGTGCTCGCCAGCAAGGCTGAGCGCCCGTCCCTCGGCGCCGGCACCTACGCCGCGCAGATCGCGTTTCGTCCCGGCCTCGGCGGCCCTCTACTTGACGAAGGCTCGCTCAAGGTCTCGCTCGAGCACGACGGCGCGCCAGCTTCTGGTCTCACGGCGAAGAGCGACGGCAAAGGCACCGTGTCGCTCGGAGCGGCGGCGCTGAAGGACGGCAAATACACGGCTTTCGTCGAGGCCAAGGACGCGAGCGGCGCCGCCGCCGACCGCTTGCGCTTGGTCTTCTGGATCGAAGCGGAGGCCTTCGACCCGCGGGACGGCACCCTCTACATGGCGATGAACGATCGGCTGAAGAACGGCACGACCGCCAACGACGTGCCGGTGCCGGCGTCCGTCGACGCACGGGCGCGCTTTCAGGGCGGCGACCTCCAAGGCGCGAAGGCTGTCGTCGCGTCGGGTGCCCTGGACGAGCTCGGCGTCCGCACGCTCTGGTTCTCGCCGTTCCATGAGAACGCCGCCGGAGCCCACAAGGCCGACGACGGCGTCCACGACGTCACCGCCTATCACGGCTATTGGCCCACCATGGCGCGCGAGGTCGACGCGCGGCTCGGCGGCGCCGCCGCGCTCCGCGAGCTCGTTCGTGCGGCCCATGCGCGCGGCATCCGCGTGGTGATGGACTTCGTGGTCAACCACGTGCACCAAGATCACGAGCTCTTCAAGGCGCACCCCGACTGGTTCCGCACCGGTTGCACTTGCGGCAGCGGCGGCTGCGACTGGACCGGGCACCGCCTCGATTGCCTCTTCGCCCCCTATTTGCCTGACGTCGACTGGAACAAACCGAAAATCTCTGACCAATTCGTGTCCGACGCCATTTACTGGGTCGACGCCTTCGACCTCGACGGCCTCCGCATCGACGCGGTCAAGCATGTGGAAGATACAGCCATCGTCAACCTGACGAAAGGCCTCCACGACGAGTTCGAGGCGAGCGGCACCAAGCTCTTCCTCACCGGCGAGACGGCCATGGGCTGGAGCGACTGCTCGCCGCCCGGGTGCCCCGGCAACGACAACGACTACGGCACCATCGCCCGGTACGTCGGCCCCACGGGGCTCGACGGTCAGTTCGACTTCGTCCTCTACCACGCCGCCGCCTATCGAACGTTCGCGTGGGACGACCGAGGCCTCGGCCACGCCGACTATTGGCTCCGCGCGAGCCTGTCGTCGTATCCGCCCGGCGCGCTCATGACGCCGTTTATCGGCAGCCACGACACGCCTCGCTTCGTCACCTACGCGACCTATGCGGCGCCCGCGTCTCGAGGCATCCCCGAAGCGAAGTGGGACAGCGTCGTCGCGGCACCAACGACCGTCGACCCTTATGCGCGTCATAGACTCGCGCTCGCGTGGCTCTACACGATCCCCGGTGTGCCGCTCCTCTACTACGGCGACGAATACGGCCAGTGGGGCGGCGCCGACCCCAACAACCGCGTGTTCTTCCGCGATGAGGCTACGCTCTCGGTCGACGAGAAGGCGACGCTCGCCTTCACCAAGAAGCTCGGCCGCGCGAAGACGGCGCTCTTGCCCTTGCGCCGCGGGACGTACCGCAAGCTCGTCGCGGAGGACGACTGGCTCGTCTTTTCGCGCGAGGTGGGCGCCGAGGTTGCCTTCGTGGTCCTCTCGAAGAGCGGCAGGACGAAGACCGTGACGATACCTGTGTCGTTGTCGCTGCCCGATGGCACGGTCTTCCACGATTGGCTCGGCGGCGCCGACGTGACGGTATCCGCCGGCGCGCTTACGGTGGCGACCCCGGCTCGCGGCGCCGCCATCTACGCCACGCGGGCTCCCTGAAGCGCCGGCGCCTCGACTCGTTCTCGCTACCGATAGCGTCGAATCGGCTGTGCACCGCCGTCCTTTGGCCCCATCTTCGTCATCGGTCGGCAAGGCCCCTCTGTCATGAGCGATCTACTCGCGGCGCGGCTTCAGATGGCCCTCTCGTTGGGCTTTCACATCGTCTTCGCCATCGTCGGCATGGCGATGCCGCTCTTGATGGCCATCGCCGAGTGGCTGCACCTTCGAACGAAGGACCCCCTCTACCTCGAGCTCGCGAAGCGGTGGGCTCGCGGCACGGCGATCCTCTTCGCGGTCGGAGCCGTGAGCGGCACCGTCTTGAGCTTCGAGCTCGGCCTCCTGTGGCCAACGTTCATGGAGCACGCCGGGCCCGTCGTTGGGATGCCCTTCAGCCTCGAGGGCTTCGCGTTCTTCCTCGAGGCCATCTTCCTCGGCGTCTACCTCTACGGGTGGGACAAGCTCAGCCCGCGCCTCCATCTGCTCTCTGGCGTCTTGGTCGCCGTTTCCGGCGTCCTCAGCGGCGTCTTTGTCGTCGCCGTCAACGCGTGGATGAACACCCCGAGCGGCGTCACCTTCGAAGACGGCCGCATCGCCCACATTGACTTGGTTCGCGCGTTCTTTAGCCCCGCGTTCCCGTCGCAGGCCCTCCATATGGTGCTCGCGGCGTATGCGAGCGTGGCCATCGCGGTGCTCGGCATCCACTCTTGGGGACTCCTCCGCGGCGAGTCGAGGTTTCACTTGGCGGCGGCAAAGATCGCGTTTGCCGTGCTTGCCGCAACGATGCCGCTACAGCTCTTGACCGGCGATCTCTCCGCGAAACACGTCGCCCAGCATCAGCCCATCAAGCTCGCGGCGATGGAGGGACTCTTTGAGACCAAGAGTCCCGCGCCCCTCGCCATCGGCGGTTTCCCCGACGAGGCCAAGGGTGAGCTCGCCTACGCCATCGAGATCCCCTACGGCCTCAGCATCCTCGCGTTCGCCGATCCGAAGGCCGAGGTCCGAGGCCTCCACGCCTTCCCCCGAGACGAGTGGCCCCCCGTCGCGCCGACGCACACGGCATTTCAAGTGATGGTCTTCGCGGGTACGGCGATGCTCGGCGTCGTCGCCCTTGGCGCGTGGCTCTGGCTACGCCGGGGCGGCTTCTGGAAGAGCCGCCGCTTCCTAAGGCTCGCGTTCTTCGCGACGCCGCTCGGCGTCATCGCCGTCGAGGCGGGTTGGACCGTCACCGAGGTAGGCCGGCAGCCTTGGGTCATTCACTCGTTCCTGCGGACAAGAGACGCGGTGACGCCGGTGACGGGCCTCACGCTCCACCTCGCCGCCTTCACTGCGCTCTACATCCTTCTCGCGGGCGTCGTCATCACGCTCTTGCGCGCCCACGTCTTTGCCGCGCCGGTCGACGCGGACCCTAACGCCAAGGCGGCGCCAGGCGCGACCCATGGTTGAGCTCGTCTACGCCATCATGGGCATCGGCCTCGTCGCCTACACGCTAAGCGGCGGGGCCGACTTCGGAGCGGGCTTCTGGCACCTCGTGGCGCGGGGCCCCAGGCGCGCCGCGCAACGCGCGCTCGTAGAGCACGCCATCGGCCCGTTGTGGGAGGCGAACCACGTTTGGCTCATCTTCGTCATCGTGATGCTCTTCAGCGCCTTCCCGCGCGCGTTCGCGACTCTCGGCGTGGCGTTTCACGTGCCCCTCGTGCTCGCCCTCTTCGGCATCGTGTTTCGCGGGACCTCGTTCGTGTTTCGCTCTTACGGGCTCGGCCCCCTGGCCGACCGAACGCGCGCGTCGTGGGGTCAGCTCTTCGCGTGGGCCAGCGTCTTCACGCCGGTGTTCTTGGGCATCACGCTCGCAGGCATGAGCGCCGGGCGCGTGCCCCAGGCCACCGCCGCCGTGAGGGCGCAAGCGATGCCGCTGGGTGACGTCTTCACGACCTTCGCCGTCTTGACGGGCCTCTTCGCGCTCGCGCTCTTCGCGCTCCTCGCGGCCGTTTACCTCGCGTGCGAGTGCGACGACGACGCGCTGCGTCGCGACTTCCGGAGGTACGCACTGGCGGCGGAGCTCGCCGCTGGCGTGCTGGCGCTCACCGTGTTTCTCCTTGCGGAAAGCGAGGCCCCGCTCTTGCGGGCGAGGCTTGGTGAGAGCGCCGTGTTCTGGCCGCTACAACTCGGCACCGCGGCCTTCGCGCTCGGAGCGACGCTCACGCTCATCCTGGACCGCGTCACGTGGGCCCGCGTGTTCGTCGCCCTCCAAGTCGGCCTCGTGGTGCTCGGCTGGGGCGCGGCCATGCGCGGTGACCTGGTGCTCGGCGCCGTATCGATTCACGACGCGGGCACGCGCCCTGAGACGCTCGCGGCGGTGGTCCCGATCTTGGCCGGTGGAACGCTTCTCTTGGCGCCTTCGCTGGTGTTTCTCTACCGCCTCTTCGCACGGCGCGCGCACTGAGGGGCGGCAACCGGCAGCGCGCACCGCGCCGTGGCGGCCTGCGCGAGCTGCTGATAGGGATGTCGACCATGCGCTCGCACCTCACACGCACGGCCTCCCTCGTAGTCGTTCTGTCCTCCGTCACCGCGGCGTGCGCCGGGAGGCCATCGGTGCAGGAGGTGCTCGATCAATCGACGCCGGTCATCTGCGAGAAGCTCAAGGAGTGCGCGCCGACGAGCTTCACGGCCGCATTCCCCGGCGGCGTCGACGAGTGCACCAGCAAGACGAAGGCGGAGGCGTCGAAGAAATACGGCTCCGACGTGAGCAAGAGCTCGGTATGCACCGACGACGAACTCGAGACGTGCCTCAAGGACTACAAGGCCGCGGCCTGCAGCGGTGGGACGGCGCCGAAGATCCCGTGCGATTGCTAGGAGACGTCCAGCCACAAGCGTGACGCCGCTCGCCCGCTTGCGCGGCCGCCGCGAGGGCGCCTCGAGCGTCCAGTCATGCAACAGCGCTTGGGCATGATTCTTTGCTCCTGCCGGCGCCCCGGCTCGTCTCTTTCGACTTTCGGCGGACCAAGGTGAGCGAGGTCGCTGGCCTTCTCACTTGATGACCGGCGGCGGCTTTGGCGCGACCGAGTCGGGCACGATGCACGATGCGAAGTCGAAGAACATGAACTCGAGGGCCCGTTCGTCGTTTGAAGGTTCGGTGCCCGTCGCGTTCTGGGCGCAATCGAACGCGATGCCGCCCGTAGGCGACGCGACTTGCCCGAGGTGCGACGCCACGTGGCTGTCGGTGAACACGGCGCGACCACACTGCTCCGCCGCCTTCGCCCCAACGGGCGCGTTCGCTGTGAACAACAGGACCGAGAGCTTGTTCAGCTGATCGTTCGCGGGCTCCGTGTACACCCAACGGGTCGCATCGGCATTCACATTGCCGACATCGCTGAAGGTGCCAAAGGTCACGCGGTCGGTGGTCGATGGCAGCAGGCGGCCCTGAAGGCTCAGCCACTTGGCGAGCGCCTTGCCCTTCGGGAAGCTCGTTTCAATCCGCGAGGCGCTAAGCGTTTCATCGGCGTTGTCGACGCGGCTCCAATCGGCAAGCTTCTTCAGCGTCGATGGTCCCCCGGAGAACCATGCGTGATGGAAGTGCGTCGCGAAGAGTCGCCCGCCGGCATCGAGATACTGGACGATGCGATCCCCTGCAGCATCGAGCACCGGTTGCAGCGTCGGCGTCGTGTCGCGGCGCGCGTTGCGGCACCAGCACGCGAGAAAGATGAGGTCGTAGCTCTTCATCAAGGAGAGATCGCCCAGCAGGCGGAAGTAGCTGTCCGCTCGACTCGCCGCCGACCACTCCTCGTAGTTGTACAGATGCACGCGCCCGCCTTGCGGCGCCGGCGCCGCCTCGAACTCCGCGGCGTCGATGCCGTAGCGCTGAAAGCCGCACATCATGCCGTCGCATCCGCCCTGAACGAGCGCGATCTTCGGAACGTGGCCCTCCTTCTGATTTCGCGGAAGACGCAGCGTTGCATCGCCGCCAGTGCGGTCCGGAATCGTGTTGTCTTGGCAGGGCTTCGTCGACACCTTGACGGTGCGCAGCCACTTACCCGCTTGAAGGGCGAGCGTCACCTGCGAGACCTCAGGCAAGCCGGAAAGGACGAACTCTCCCGCCTCGTCCGTGAGGGCGCTCGCATAAGCGTGAACGGGCGTCTCGCATCGGTCGCACGACGCGCCGTCGGTGAACTGCGGCAGCGCGCCGCTCGGCGCATACACGGCGATGCCATAGAGCGGCACGCGCCCCGCGGGGTCGAAGACACGCCCGCGGATGGTGGTCGATTGATTGCCCGAGCACGAAGCCACGGTGCCGCCCTCGCCGAAGCCCGGCGCGGGTGCCTCGTTGGTCGGTGACCCCGTTGGCGACGCAAAGTCGGCAGCCCCCGCATCGCGGTCCTTCACGCGTCCTTCGCCGCCGCAGCCGATCACGACGACAAGGGTCCACAACCAGAAGGACGCTTGCGCTCGCCACGAGATTGTCTTCATCGGCTCCTCCGGGAAGGAGCCTAGAACTCGTCCGACGCACGATGCGTCTCCGTCACGCCGAGGCGGCAATACTTCCGGGCGTAAGCCGCACTGCGAGGCCTTTTCGCGAGGCCGACGCGGCCTCTATCGACGGAGACGGCTCCTCGAGAAGCTGGGCTGAAGCGCTTCGCTACGCCACGGCCTCCGAAGGTTGGGGCTCGTAGACGTCGGCCATCTGAGCTTCTTCGGGCTGCGCTTGCGGCGCCTCGGGCACCGGCTCTGGCGCTTGCTCCTGCACTTCCGCCGGCGTGGGCGCAGTGCTGGCTTCCGGTGCTGGCGCTTGCGTCGGAACGCTCTCTTCCCACGGACTCGGCTCGCTCGGCGTGGGTACCGGCTCCGTGGGAACGCCGACGACACCGGACGGCTCCGGCTGGAACGCGTCGTTGGTCGCGTTCGCGGGATTTCCCGGAAGGCCCGTGGGGTTCCAACGAATGTCCGGCAATTGCTCCGGCAGCCCAACGGGCGGCACGGTGATCTCCGGCAGCGACGGCACCGGGATCTTCGAGAGGTCGATGTCGCCAATGTTGGGCACATCCACGTGCCGGAAGTTGCCGTCGGTGCGAAGGCCATCCCCGTCGACGGTCACGCCGACGGACCCCGCCGCGATCTCGCGATTGAAAATCGTGGCGCGAGCGTCAGCGCCGAGGCGAAGCTCCGGATTGTCGCCGAGGCTCGCGTCGAAGCCCGCTCGACTCGTAAATTGCGCGCCGTACGGGCCCGCCAGTTGACGATGGTAGCTGGCGCTCGCGCCGAAGTCGGTCGACGTATCGTCGCCGCGAATGTGCCCCTCGCCGCCAACAGACCGGCCCAAGCTCGTGACCCTCGCGTCGACGTTCGCTTCGTAGCTGCCGTCGGGGTTGGTCTGAACCCTCGCGCCCAGCTCGGCCCCCTTGAGGTTAATCCCGATGAGGCGCTCGCCGTTGTGCTCCAAATCGAGCGGCACCGCGACGGTGCCCCGCGCGTCGAGCCCCGTGATGTTGCCGCCTTCGTCGCGCGTCACTTGACCGGTCACGTTCGCGTTGGCGCCGACGCGAACGCCGAGGCCCGTAGGCTCGTGGGCGATAGCGGCGTCGGCGTGCACCCCCGCGCCGACGCGGCTGAGGTTGCCCTGCTCATCCCGCCCGACGTCGACGTTGCCTCGGAGGTTCCCGGTGACGTTGAAGTCGCCGACGCTCACGTTGGCGCGTGCGTCGACGCCGGCGCCAACGAAGCGACCGTCGTTGTCGTGTTGGGTTGTGAGCTGCGCCGCGAGACCTGTGCCGCCCGTGTCATAGGTCGTTCGCGTTCCGGTAGACGTTCGCTCGGTCGTGTCACTCCACACGCTACCGGGCCGGTACAACTCGGTGCCGACGACGTTGCCTTCCGCGTCGTGCGCCGTTCGATGGGTCTGCGTGTACGTCATTCCAAACCAGGAGTACTGCGACTGCTCCTCCCGAACGGAACCGCCGGTGGGCACGGCGAGGCCACCCTGCACGAGCTCGAGCGCAGCGAGGTCGAGTTCCTCCGCCTCCGAGGATTTTCGGGTCGTGGCTTCCGTGTCTTGGCGGTAGTGGAACGCGACTGCTTTCATGCACCGGCACTTTCGTGGATGAGGGATCCAGTTGTCTGTTCGAGGAGACGCAGACCTTGACGAAGAAAGTGCGAGTGGCCGGGATTCGCGCCGCAAGGCATGTGTAGGCGCTTGTCTGCTTCATCCCGGTATCCACGAACCTGCGTGGCCCGTGCCACGCTCCGAGCGACATGCAGTGCAGCGCCACACTGGAAAATTGCGCTCGGCGAGACGCCTGCGCGGCGCCGAAGACGATGGTGGATTGCCCTCGCGTCGTCGCCCGTGCGCCTCCCCGAAGCGGGCGCTTCGCATCACGTAGCCGCTAGCGGAAACCCCTGGTAGAAGGCCCTCGCCCGATGCGCGCCGCACGAAAAAAGCTGCCCCCGGCCTCTTCCTGGCTTGTCGTCCTGGCAACCCTTGGAGCGAGCCGCGCGGCGCGAGCCGATGGCGAGCCTGCTCCCGTCGCTCACGAGGCCACCACGCCCGCACCCACGCCGGCCACAGCGATCGCTGAGCCCGTGGCCGCACCCAAGAAGGCCGAAACAGAAGCTCCTGCGGAGCGCGACGCGTCCCGTGGACGCTTCGAGTTTGGCTCCTACGGTCGCGTCAACGTCGCCAGCGATCTGCGCGGCGGCACGGGACGCGGCGCTGACGTCGTCGCCTTTGGCTCGCGCCTCGACGAGGAGAGCTACGCCGAGCTGGAGCTACGCCGCGAGGACACCTTGCCCGGCGGCGTCGCCACACGCGTCGTCTCCACGCTCGCGCTCCTGCCACCGTTCTTTCATTTCAGCGGCAAGCTCGACACGACCATCGCCGTCCGGCAGCTCTACGCGCAAGGGCAGCTCCACGGCGTCACGATCTGGGGCGGCGTCCGCATGGTCCGCGGCGACGACGTGTACCTCCTCAACCTGTGGCCGCTCGACAACCAGAACACCGTCGGCGGCGGCATCGGCAAGACCTTCGAGGCGACCGACACGCAGGTGGCGCTGCACGCGGGCATGTCGCGCTTGGACACGCTCTATCAGTCGCAGGAGATCCCGGCGACGGCCCCCTTCGGCGTCGGCGCGCAATCGATCACCTACCTCGATCGTCCCCGAACCATCGAGACGCTAAAGGTCACGCAGTTCTTCCGCAACGGCGCGGATCGCACCTATTTCCGCGGAATGGAGAAGGCTGGCTTCAAGGCCATCGGCTACGGCGAGGCGCACCAAGTCTCCGCCGGTGCGCGCCGCGACACGAACACGAACCAGGACGTATCGTTGCCGAGCGACACCGGCTGGATGCTCGGGAGCCAGCTCACGTTCTTCACGGGCCAGCGCGACACGCACGCCTCGCTCGTCTTGCGACACGCGCAGGGCCTCGCCGCCTACGACCCCTTGGCGACACCCGACACGTTTTCCCTCGAGCGCACGACGCAGGGCGCGTCGGAGACGCGCGTGGTGCTCTCCGGAAACGTCGAGGGCGGCGCCTTCGGCGTCAACGGCGCAGCGCTCTTCCGTTGGTTCCGCGACGCTGGCCCTTCGCCTACGACATTCTCGAAATACGACGAGGCCGTCGCCATCGTGCGCCCGTCTTGGTTCTTCGCGGAGCACTTCGGCCTCTCCCTCGAGGGAAGCATCCAAGCGCGTCGCTACGCCGTGCTCTCGCCGGAGGGCGACGGACCGCTCACGGCGACGCTCGTCCGCGGCGGCGTCTTGCCCTACTTCTCGCCGGCCGGTCGCGGCACGTTCAAGCGCCCCATCATCGGCCTTGTTTACCTCGCGACAGCCCGCGACGGCGGAGCCCGTGCGCTTTATCCCGAAGGCGATCGATTTCGAGAGCGACGCCTCGAGCACTACGCGGGCCTGACCGTCGAGTGGTGGTTCAACTCCTCGTCTTATCCGTGAGCGCCATGGCCCATCGTCTATCCCTTCGCAAGAGCCCCTTTGCGCCACTCCGCTCCGCCGCCGCCCTCGCAGCGCTCTCGCTCGCGCTAGCGGCGCCAGGCTGCGTCGAGCTCCCGCCGGAAGCCACCAGCAAGGCCATGGCAACGCACGTTCAAGACTGGCGCGACGAGGTCCTCTACCAAGTCCTCGTCGACCGCTTCGACAACGGCGATCCGAACAACGACTTTGGCGTGCAGCGGCGGCCGGGCGTTGGCGCCTTGGCTCGCTACCAAGGCGGCGACTGGCGCGGCCTCGAGAACCGCATCCCGTACTTAAAGGAACTCGGCATCACGACGGTGTGGATCTCGCCGATCGTCAAGAACGTCGAGACCGACGCCGACGTCGACGCTTACCACGGCTATTGGGCGCAAGACTTGACCGAGGTGAACCCGCACTTCGGCGACATCGTGACCTTGCGCTCGCTCTCGAAGCGCCTCCACGAGAACGGCATGAAGCGCATCCTCGACGTGGTCACCAACCACATGGGGCAGGTCTTCTTCTACGACATGAACATGAACGGGAAGGCCGACATCCAAACCGGCGGCACCGGCGGGACCTCGCCCGTCGAGCGAGTTACCGAGTTCGATCCGGACTTCGATCCGCGAGGCATTCAAGCGTCCACGTCGTTGGGCCTCGCGGGGCGCGCGCCGCTCATCTTCTTCGACGTGCCGGCGATCCACCGGACGCCGCCCAAGCCGGGCATCCTCGGCGAGGCGTCGGCGTACCACGGCATGGGCCGCATCACGAACTACGACAACGATCAGCAGGTGATGCTCGGTGACTTCCCGGGGGGCCTGAAAGACCTGGCCACGGAGCTCCCCAAGGTGCGTGAGACGCTCGTCGACGTCTTCGCGCATTGGGTCGAGGAGGTCGACTTCGATGGCTTCCGCATCGACACCGTCAAGCACGTGGAGCACGAGTTCTGGCAGGTCTTCACGCGCAACGTTCGCGAGCGCCTCGCCCGGCAGGGCAAGAAGAACTTCCTGATGTTCGGGGAGATCTTCGATGGCAAAGACTCGCTCATCGGCAGCTACACCAAGCCCGGCGAGCTCGACTCGGCGTTCTATTTCTCCCAGCATTTCTCCGTCTACCGCGACGTGTTTCAGCTGGCGCATGACGCCAAGGCGCAAAAGGGCACCCAGCAGATCGCCGATCTCTGGGCCGAGCGACCGAAGAACTACGGCACCGAGCCACAGGAGAACGGCATCGGCGTGCCGCCGACGAAGGCCCTCGTGAACTTCTTGGACAACCACGATCGGCCGCGCTTCCTCTTCGACGCCGCTGGCGACACGGCGGCGCTTCGAAACGCGCTTACGCTCCTCTACACGGAAGAGGGCATGCCCTGCGTCTATTACGGCACGGAGCAAGACTTCAAGGGCGGCAACGATCCGGCGAACCGTGAGGTGCTCTGGGACACGGGCTTTCCCACGAGCGGCGACACCTTCCGACACATGGCGAAGCTCGCACGGTTGCGGCGCGCGTACGCGCCACTTCGGCGAGGGGATCTGGAGCTCCGCTACGCCACGTCTGCGGTCGGTGAAGAGCGGGACGCGGGGCTCTTCGCCTTCGAACGCAAGACCGAAGACGGCGCCGTGGTGGTGGTGATCCTAAACACCAACGCCCGCCACCCGAGCGCGCCCGGAAGCGGCGGACCGCCCGCGAAAGTGCTGCGGACGGCCATCCGAGCCGGCACCAAGCTCGTCGACGTCCTCGGGCCCGAAGCCACCGAGGTCGTCGTGAAAGGCGACCAAACGCTCGACGTCACGGTGCCGCCGCAGAGCGCGATGATCTTGGTCCCCGACTCGGACCGCGTTCGTTAGGGTGCGATTCAGGCGACGCTGACCACGAGCTCCTTCGCCGCGAGCATCGCGCCGTCGGCCATCCGCGCCACGGTGAGCGTGAAGGTGGGCAGGTCGACGTTGCCGACGACGTTGTCCTTCGCGTTGGTCGTGTCGGGTAGGCCGTACCCCTTGTATTCCTCATGCGTCGAGAAGATCTCGTCGACGAGCGCTTGGTCAAAGACGAGCTGCGAAGTGTGCGACTTGCCGGCCAGGGAGACGGTGAAGTGGATGTGAATGGCCCGGCCCGGATACCAGCCAGGAAAACACGTATCGAAGTCGACACGGCCGTTCGCGTCGCTTGTTTGAACACCGCGGAACGAGTGCTGCTGGCCATCTTGCGCCGTCTTGAGGCACATGCCGTTGTTCGGCGTGTCGCCGGAGTAGCTGCCGGTGATCTGCGTGTGCCAGATCTTCACCTTGGCGCCAGTGATGGCCTGGCACGACGCGTCGACGACCTTGAGCGCGAGGCGCACGGGGATCCCGGGGGCGCCTTCGCTTACATCCTTGCGCACCTGATCGACGGCTTCGGTGCACGGCCCCTCCGTCATGGTGGCGACGACCACGCACGCCGCGCTCGCCGTGGGGAAGGGCTCGGGGTAGCTGCCGCTCATCGACTTGGTGCCGCCCTTGGCCCAGAGCGACGCGCCGCTGTCCGCCGTGTTCTCCGTCGCGACGCTCGCCGCATCCCCCGAGGGTGACGCGTTGGCTCCTGCGTCGGTGCTGCCGCTTGGATTGCTCGACGACGTCGAGCTCGAGGAACAAGCGCAAAAAAACGCGCCTCCAATGGCCGCGAGGACCCCGCTGGTAGCTTCGCGGCGCGTCAGCGTGTGTGACCCAACGGGAAAGAGGCGGAAGTCAGGCTTTGTCATGATCGCTCCGAAGAAGAAGTGCCCCACCCTTGTCGCATAGTGGACGACGGTGCCGAAAAGCGATCACCCGCGCCCCCCGGTCTGCGCCCGACTCTGGCACAACCGCCGCCCTTGTGCAGCGAAGCGGCGCTATCCTCCTCACGTGCGCTGGGTTCACTTCCTGCCTACACCGCCAAGTTGGGTGAGGGCGTGTTTGGTGACCGCAAGCGCGCTCGGCGCCTGCGCGCTCGCGGCGTGCTCACTCCTGGTGGATTCCTCCGATCTTGCTGGCGTCGATAGCCACCCCGCCGACGGCGGGACGCGCGCCGACGGGGGAGTCGTCGAGTCGGATAGTGCGGGCATCAAGGCAGCGGGAGACGGCGCGCCCGCTGAGAACTTCTGCGCCGGCCAGACGGAACCCTTCTGCGAGGACTTCGACGCGCCAGAATTTCCAGCTAGGTGGAACGGCGGTCTCACCGAGAGGCGCGGCGGCGTCGGCGAGCTCGCTCCGCAGCACTTCGTCTCTGCACCGAACGGCTTCACGTCCCACCTTCCCCGTGGCGCGAGCGGGTGTCTCTCAGCCAACGTCAGCCTGCTGGCGAGTGGCAAGACGGCCTTCGCAGGAGCCCTGGACTTCTACCCGATGATGGGTGCCGACGACGTCAGCCTCTTCACCGTCGAGGGCGAAGCCGGCGCCGGCGCGTGCGGAATCTTCGTCAACATTCGGAACCTGCTCGTAGAGGTCTACGTGGGCGCCACGGGAGCGCCGGCCCAGGCGACCGCGGTTCCCTTCGCCCCGCAGCAGTGGTCTCACCTAACCTTCGACGTGGACCTCAAGGGCTCGGTGACGGTTTCCATTGGGAGCGCGAGCAAGACCTTGAACGTCAGTCCGTGCGCCGTGACCTTCGCACAGGCGCGCTTCACCCTGGGCATGTCGTGCGAAGACGCGGCGACGCAAGACCGAACGATTCACTACGACAACGTCGTCCTAACACCCCACTAGCTTGGCCAACGAGAGGCTCACTCCAGAACGCACCCGCGACGCTTGTCCAAGAACCGCGCGCGGGCGCCCACGAGGCCCATGGTCTGCGTCTCCACGACGCCGCTTCGTCGGTCGATCGACACGGTCTTCACATCGGGATCGACGCGTGACCACTCGAGGCAGAACTCTTCTGTTTGGCCGATGACGAAGGTGCACGAGCACATCTTCTTGGCCGTGTACCCCACGAGCAGCTTCAGATCGTTGTCCTTGTAGCGGGGACAACCGCTCAAGAAGGCCGCAACGGCGACGAGGGCCGCCCCTCCCACGCCAACGAACCTCACGGCTCACCCGTGAGCGCCATGGCGAGCGCCATGAAGCGGTTGGTGTCGAAGCTCTGGTCGCGATCGTCGCCGGCGCGGACGATGACGAGATCTTTCGAAGGCACGACGGTGATGAACTGCCCCCAGTGCCCGATGGCGGAGAAGGTGTCCTCCGGCATGTCGGGCCAGGGCCGCCGATCGCGAATGCCCGGCACAACACGGTTCAACCAGAACTGGCGCCCTTGTTCGTCCTCCGGCAGGTCGCCCACGCGCTTCCGCAGGAAGGGCTCGCTCACGGTCGTCGACGCCGAGACCCACCCGTCGGGCAAGAGCCGCTTGCCCTCCCAGCAACCGTCGTCGAGCAGGAAGACGCCAAGGCGCGCCCAGTCCTCCGGCGACGCGTAGAAATACGCGCCTCCGACGTGGCGGCCGGCGGCGTCGACCTCGAGCGTCGCCGTCGTCACACCAAGCGGGTCAAACAAGAGCTTCCACGGATAGTCGGCCCCGTGTGCGGGCGTCATGGCCGCGTCGATGACGGCGCCCAAGAGCACCGACTCACCGGTCGAATATTCGTAGCTCGTGCCCGGAGGATCGCGCGTCTCCTGCTCCAGGACGAACCGGGCCATGTCCTTGTGCCCTTCGCCGAAGAGCATGGCGATGACGCTCGAGTCTTGAAGCGACGCGCTCTCATACTCTTCGAGCCAATCGATGCCGGACGCGAACTCGAGCAGGTGCTGGACGGTGATGCCGCAGCGCGACGCTGGCGCCCATGGCAGGTGCCGGCACACCGAGTCACTCAGGGCCGCGCGCCCTTCTTTCACGGCGATGCCTGTGAGCAAGTTGGTGACGCTCTTGGTCACGCTCCAGCCGAGGTGCGGCATCGTCCGCGAGTACCCGCGCCCGTACCGTTCGTAGAAGATGGCCCCCTGGTGCACGACGATGAGCGCGTCGGTGCGGGGCGCGTCGCGCCCGCGCTCGGGAGCGAAGAGCGCGGCTTCGAGCGCTCGAACGCGCTCGGGAAGCAGGGCGCGGACCTCGTCAGTGCGGCGCGCAAACTCGAGCGTCGGCGAGGGCCGTGTCGTGCACGCGGCGCGAGCCAAAGGCGAAAGGGCCATGCCGAACAGGAGCGCGACAAGCGCGGGGGTCCGCGCGGTCAAAACGAAACCTCCGCGGCGACCGTGGCGGCTGTGCCGACGAGGATGCCCTGCGCCAGCGAGAGACCGAGGAGGTCCTTCTCGCGTTTCACCCATCCGCCGGCGGCCACGAAACCTGAGTAGAGCAAGAGCTGCGTTCCGAGGGCGGCGAGGTAGACGGGCCAAAGGCGCGTCGGCACGTCGTCCTTTCTTCGCCGATGCGCGACGGCCGCCGTCGCGACAGCGGGAGGGGCAGCTACCGCCACGAGAAGAGCCGGGAGCGCCGACGTGAGCAGGGTCGGCGTGGCTTGCCCGAGGGCGCGGCTCCCGGTGAGCACGAGGGGAGAGAGCGCGGCCGTGGTCCCGGCGGCGAAGAAGAAGTCGAGGGCTACGTTACGCGCAGGCGCGAGCGCCGGCGCGGCGGGCTCCGCCGCCAACGCCGTGCCGTGCGCGACGACCCCATGCAGGACAACGAGAGGCAGGAGAAGCGCGGCCGTGGTCCGGGCGAACATGGATAAAATAGACTACCTATCTTCGCGGCGACGGGGTCGCCAACACGGGAGGCTCAGCGCCGGCGCTTGCGAAGGCCGTCGCCGCGCGTCAGGCTACGCCGCGTGTGGTGGTCGGCTTTCATTTTTGCGGTTCTGGTGATCGGGTGCTCCAGCCATCAGGACGCCGGCGCGGAGCCGGGCCCCACGCCGCCCCCCACCTGCCCCGACGGCTTTCGCGTCGATGGCACCCTTTGCTCGCCCGCAGTGCCAGGCGAGTGCCCCGCTGGCACGGCCTCGTTCATCGGCGACGAGCGATGCGCGGAGGTGGGCGCCAAGTCCTGCGCCGACGGCTTCGAGCGTGACGCATCCGGCGTCGGGTGCGCCGCGCCGCCCTCTCCGCCTTGCGACGTCACGTCGCGGAGCGACATCACGTCCGGCGCCTGCCGACCGATCGGCGATTGCGACGCGCCCTTCCCGCCGGCGGCGGCCACCATGTTCGTCGACGCGTCGTTGCCGCTGGCCGCTGTCGACGCCACCCACAAGCGCGGCTTCAACGAGGCCGTTGCCGCGGCCCCGGCGGGCTCCGTGATCGCCGTCGCCGAGGGCACCTACGGAGCCCACGTGACCATCGACAAGCCGCTGACGATCATCGGTCGGTGCGCCGCGAAGGTGGTCTTCGACAAGTCGGAGACGACCACCTCGGACGCGGCGTTCCGCGTACGGGGGACTTCGGACGTGAGCCTCTCCGGCTTTACCGTGCGTGGTCACCAAAACCCCATCACGTTGGTCGGCTCGGCGAGCGCGACGGTCAACGACGTCATCGTCGACGGCCCTGTGGGCGCAGGCTTCTTTGTAGAGCGCTCGAGGCTCACGGCGCGACGCGTGAAGGTTATTGCCCCCCACGCGCTCTCAGGGGGCGAGCAGGGCTTTGGCGTCGCTGCGGGCGTGGGGAGCTCGGTCACACTCGACGAAGCCGACCTCGTGGGCGGCGCCGTCGGTGTGTACGCGGCAAGCGAAGGGACGCTCGTCACGATGCGTCGTTCACACGTCGGCGGGCAGGTCGCGACGACCAAGGCGAGTCGTGGAGCCGGGGCGTACGCCGCCGACAACGCAAAGATCGTGATCGAGCGGAGCCTGCTGGGCGACCTCGAAGGCGACGCCGCCGCGACGGCGACATCCAGCGGCACCGTCGAGCTAGAGGGCTGCATCGTTCGCAACGTGAAGCGCCGTGACACCTTAGCGTACGGTCACGGAGTCCTCGCCTTCGCGGGCGGGCACGTCGTCGTGCGGTCGTCGACGATCGCCAACGCGGAAAGCGTGAGCGCCGAGGCCAAGGGTGCCGGGTCGACGCTCGTCGTCGAAGACACGTCGACACGCGGGCCAGCGGCCACGGCGCCAGCGATCTTCCGCGCCTCCTTTCTCGAGGACGCAGGGAGCGGGATGGGCATCCTCCTTCACGGGGGGCGCGGCGGGAGAAGTTCGCCGCTCGTTCGTGAGTGGAGCCTGGGCCGCTGCCATGGCGGTCAGTGGCAACGCGCGCATGAGCGTTGAGCGCGTCGCAGCCCGCGACCTTCGGCCTATCCGAAGCGACTTCTTGGGCGCCTCCGTGGCCTCCGGCGTCGTGTTGGTCGACGGCTCGGCGTCGCTGGACCAGCTCACGGTCGACGGCGCGACGCTCGCTGCGCTGCAATTGGGGCGAAACGCGAACGTGTCGGGCCGCCGCGTACTCTTGCGCAAGACCGCGCCGGGCGCGCCCTTGGAGCTGGGCGCGGGCATCATCGTCGGGAGCGCGAGCTCGCTCGATCTCGCAGAGTCGGCCGTCGACGAGTCGTCGCTGACAGCCATCTACGCTCGCGGACAGCGGCGAGCGACGCTTCGCCTTACGAAGAGCTCAATCTCGCGGACGCAAGGCGGCTCCTCGGGTCAGGGCCTGCTGATCGACACCGCAGCGGAAGTCGTCTTCGACGAGGTTCACGTCTCGAAGAGCGGACAAGTCGGCGTCCTCGCCAACGGCGGCACCGCACGCCTCTCTCGGTGCGTGTTCTCCGACAACGCCATCGCGATGCACGTGCAAGGCGGCGCCACGCTCCGCGAGACGGCCGACGAGGCGGTGGTGGCCCAAGAGATTCGCGTCTCGCCGGACACGACGTTCATTCGGAACGGAACCAAGCTGGGCGCCGGCCTCCTGCCGTTGCCGGAACCCATCCCCGAGTAACGGCGTCGACCGAAATTCGCGATCAATTTTCGCGCGGGCCTCCAGACTCCGCATCGACGATGCCTCGAGCAGAACGCGACGCTACGCTTCCGGCATGGACGACGAAGCCCTGTTTCGGCGCATGCTAAACGGCGGCTCTGCCTTGGATGATGATCCGTCTCTCATCCACGGCATCTGGCCCGACACCCGCCTCGCCTACGTGAACCGGGCCTACGAACGGGCCGGACGGGCGCGCGGCCTGGGACCGGCATGGGGGCTCGGCGCTCGGCTGATGGACGCGATCCCGGGGCCGCTGGTGCCGTTCTACGAGGGTCTGTTTGTGCGATCGCTCCGCGCCAAGGCACCGCTCGCCATCGACTACCACTGCCATTCTCCGGAGGAGCACCGAGAGCTGCGAATGCACATCTACGCCATTGGCGAGCAGGCGGGTCTTCTGATGGTCCATTCACTGCTCGTCGCACGGCCTCACCACGAGCCGCAGGGCCCCTCCGACATGCGCTACCGGAATCGAGCGACGGGGCTCGTGGTCCAGTGTTGTCAGTGTCGGCGCGTTCGGCGCAACACCGGCGAATGGGACACGGTACCCGAATACATCGCGCGTATGCCGTCGCAGACGTCCCATGGACTTTGCGCGCCGTGCTCGATCCACCTGTACGGGACGTTTGACGCGCTCTAGCGCGTACCGGCGTCTCGACTCGCCTTCTTCGGCGCGACGAGCTCGACCTGCGTGGGCGCCATGAGGTTGCCCGAGGTGACGCGGTCCGGTCTCGGCGTCGGCGGCACGTCGACTTCCGCCGACGCGTCACGCGTCTCGGCGGGGCCAGCGCCCGCGTCCTCGGACTTGATCTCAAGAGGGCGGCTCATCAGGTTTCCGCTCGTGACGCGCGGATCACCTTGGCGTTCGCAAGCGGCGACGTAGCTCATCGAAGCCACTCCAACGGAGGCGAGGAGGAGTTTCTTCGTAGTCAGGCGACGCGTCGACATCGGAGAAAACTACCACGACGGCGCCAGCCGCCGCGAGGCGTCGACGGCGGTCACCGTCCGGCGCGCGGGCGCGGGATGTTGAGCTCGATGAGCCACGACTGCAGCGTCCGGCGCGAGATTCCCAAGATCTCGGCGGCGCGGGTCTGGTTCCACACGGTCTTTTCGAGGGCGTCCAGCACACGCACGCGACGCTCCTGCCGGTCCGGCGAGAGGTCGGCGCCGCCCTCGTCATGGGACGAAGGCGCCGGCGGCATCGTCGCTGCCGACGCGTGCGGCGCCGACATGACGGCCCCGAGCGTCTCGAACTGGAGGCCTTTGGCGTCAAGGACCGCGCCGTTGCAGAAGAGCACGGAGCGCTGGATAACGTTTCGCAGCTCGCGCACGTTGCCGCGCCACGGGTGCGCCTTCAAGCGTTCGGCGGCGTCGTCGGAGAGCGAGGGGGCGACGGTGCCGGCGGCCTTCGCCGACGAAGCGATGAAGCTCTCCGCGAGCGCGACGACCTCGCTCTTGCGCTCGCGCAAGGGAGGGATGCGGACCGCGACGCCGTCAAGGCGATGAAACAAGTCTTCGCGGAACTTGCCGCTCGAGACCAAGGACGGCAGATCGCGGTGCGTCGCCGCGACGAAGCGAACGTCGACGGGGCGCGGCCGCAGCGCTCCGACGCGCGTGACCTCTCCGCTCTCGAGGACGCGAAGCAGCTTCGCCTGCGTGGATAGGGGCAGCTCGCCGACTTCGTCGAGAAAGAGCGTGCCGCCGGAGGCCGCCTCCAAGAGGCCAGGCTTGGCCGCCGCCGCGCCGGTGAAGGCGCCGCGCTCGTAGCCGAAGAGCTCGGCCTCGAGCAACGACTCCACGAGCGCCGCGCAGTTGACGCGAACGAGCTGCCCGTTGGCGCGGGGTGAGAGGTCGTGAATGCGTCGCGCGAAGAGCTCCTTGCCGACGCCCGTCTCGCCGAGGAGAAGGACGCTCAAGTTGGAGCCGGCGGCCACGCGGACGAGCCGGTGGACCTCGATCATGACGGGGTCTTTGATGACCGTCTCGTCGGCTTGCGGCGCCTCGAGCTCGTAGACGTCGCCCTCGAGGGTCACGAGGATCGAGCCGAGTTGAAGGACGACGCCCGGCGTCAACGAGGCGGGGCTGTTGGGCACGAGGCGCTTGCCGCCCACCATGGTGCCGTTCGCGCTCCCCAGGTCTTGCACCTTGATGGCGTCACCAACCTCGATGGACGCATGCCGCCTTGAGATCGACGGGTCGTCGAAGACGATGTCGGACTCCGTTCCGCGGCCAATGACGAGCGTCCCTTTGGCGGGCAGCTCGTGGACCCGCAGCTGGCCTTGGACGCTGGCAACCAGACGGCGGCCGCTCGAAGAGACCTCGTCGACAATTTGAGTGGGCAGATCCCGAGTGGACACGAGGGAGGAACGTATCACACGCCTCGAATCAGCGCTCTTTCCCGTCCTTTTCCTTTTTCTGCGGGTCTTGGCCCTCAGGCGCGCCAAGCGGCCGATAGACCGTCGTCGACTCGGGATCGACCTGCGGCGCCTCACGGGGCGGCGAGCGGACCGGGGCGAGGGTACCTGGGGCGAGCACCGATGGCGGCCCCGTCTCCTTGGTCGCCATGTCCCACTCCTCCGCGTCGGGCGCCACGCGCGACGTGGCGCCTTCGGTCACCGCGGCGAGGACGCGGGTCGCCGCCGTCATGGGCGGCGCATGAGGCGAACGCAGCGCCATCAAGAACGCCGACGCATCGGGGTGCCGCCTCTCGCGCTCCACCGAGAGCGCGATGTCGACGGCGCGGGCCAACGTGCGCGGAGTGCGCGGCGCGACCTCGGCCACCGGGGGCGCCTTCTCGAACCCAATCGACCGGAGGAGATCACCCATGGCTCGGTCCGCGAAGGGCCGCTTGCCGGCGAGCATTTCGTAGAGGATGACGCCCACCGAGTAGACGTCGCTACGGGCGTCAAAGTCGCGCACGCCCCTCACCTGCTCCGGCGACATGTACTCGACGGTCCCGACGACGAGCCCCGTGCTCGTGAGCGAGACGCCATCAAGCTCACGGTCACCGGGCACGAGGGCGGTCCCGAAGTCGATGATCTTGACCAAGGGAAGGCCGGGCGCGAGATCCACGAGGAAGACGTTCTCAGGCTTGACGTCGCGATGAACGACGCCGCTCTCGTGGACGGCCTGAAGCCCCAAGAGGAGTTGCTCAGCGACGCGCACGACTTGGTCGGCCGGCATCGCGCCGACCCGGTCGAGGCGCGTCGCCAAGGTCTCGCCCTGGAGAAGCTCGAAGACCAAATACGGCTCACCGTTGCGGAGCGTGCCGAGGTCGGTGAGGGCGCACACGTTCGGGTGGGCGATGGCGCCGGCGATGCGTCCTTCTCGCTCGAGCCGCTCGCTCGCGTGAGGCTGCGTCGCCGCCGGCGGCGTCAGGAGCTTCACGGCCACGGGGCGCGCGAGCTTGGTGTCTTCGGCGACGAAGATACGCGCGTTTCCTCCAGCGGCGAGCTGCCGCAAGAGAGCGTAGCGCCCGTCGAGGAGCTCCGGCTTCACGGGAGCGAGTGTAGAGCGAATTCTGGGAGCCGAGGACGGGATCTAGGAGTCGCGCGCGCCTATTTGCCCACGCACTCCAGCTTGAAGCGCTTGCGACCCATGGCATCGACGGAGTACGGCGGATCACAGTCTGGTGTCGTGGCCGGCACGGGCGTCGCGCTCGTGGATGTGGCGGGACCGGCGTCGCCGCGCGCCGCGCCCCGGCGCCCGCCGCCGCGCACGACGACGCTCTTGCCCGCGTCCACGCCAAAGGCCGCAACCGCCGACGCATCGGACTCGCTCGCGGCCGACGCATCGAGCTCCCCGCCCTCCCCGGCTGTTTGGGGCGTGGCGCTCGAAGGAGCCGCGCTCGGCACGGCGGAGCTCAAGGACGGGGCGACGGGCTCGGCGACGGACGGTACCGGGCGCTGCCGCATCGAGAACCACGCGCCGCCGGCGACGAGGGTCGCGAGCGCGAAGATCGCGACGAGGGCGCCGCGGCGAGGCGTCGCCGACTCGGGCTCTCGGTCTCGCGTGTGAGCGACGGGCGTCGCGTCGCTCGCGGGCACCAGGCTGCGCGCCTGCTCGACGGCCCGAACGCGCTCCTGCTTTTCGCGAAGGGCGGGGCCCGCGAGGGTCTCGACCCACGCGGCCACCTCGGCCGGCGTTGCGAGTCGCACCGCTCGTTCAAGCTCCTCCGCCATGCTCGCCGCGTCTTGAAACCGCGCCACCTCGTCGCGGTTGAGCGCCTTCAAGATGACGTCGTCGACGGGGCTAACGCCTTCCGCGAGCGAGCCGGGATCACAGGGGATCGTTCCCATGATCACGCGCCCCATGGCTTCCATCTCGGTGTCGGCGCGGAAGAGCCGCCGGCCGCACCAGCTCCCCAGGCCGACCCCAGCCTCAAGATCGGTGACCGGCGTTGCAGGTTCGTATCGCAAGAGCTCGGGCGCCATGTACGGCACCTTGCCTTTGAGGTGCCCCTCACGGGTGTGCCCGATGCTGCCCATCGCCTTGGCGATGCCGAAGTCGAGCAAGCGCGTGACGCCATCGGCGCCGACTAGGATGTTCTGGGGCGAAATGTCGCGGTGCACGATGGTGAGCGGCTGACCATCGGCTCCGCGGGCGCCGTGCGCCGCCGCGAGGCCGGAGAGGACATCGTGACCGATGCGCGCCACGATCTCCGGCGGGCACGTCGCGCCCGCTTCGCGCGCCGCGCGAGCGAGCCGCGCGAGGGTCTCGCCGTGGACGTATTCCATAACGAGGAGCAGTTCGCGCTCCTCGGCAACGACGTCGAGCGTCGCGACGACGTTCGGGTGACGAATGCGCTCCGAGAGCCGCGCCTCTTCGAGCAAGCGACTCACGAGGTCGACGTCGTCGGCGAACTGCGCGTGCAACCGCTTGATGGCGACGACCTTGACGAAGCCCGCCGCTCCGAGGAGCCGCCCCAAATGCACCGAAGCCATGCCGCCCGACGCAAATTCGTCGTGGAGCTCGTAGCGGCCAACGGTGCGCGTGGCGGACATGATCGGAAGCTGGCGCAAGGGCGCCAGCCCCGAAGAATACCCGGAAGGGCCCATGGAGCCGACTCTCCGCTTCGAACGGCCCCGAACGCGAGTCCCCAGGCGCTAGCGCGGGAGCGGCAATTTTCGAGCGGAGCTGAGCGACGCCGCGCTCGAGGCCGGCGGCGTGCGGGGCAAAACAGCCGTCACGATGGCGGGGCGCACGTGGCGCGAAGATCGCCGACCTGCGTCATGGTCTGGTTCCAGAACCAGCCGAAGCCACCGAAGCCGAGCACCGAAACCCCCGCGAGCGTCCAAGTAAGCGGCGTCGGTCCACGCACCGGCGCGCGCGACGCTTCACCGGCCCGCGACGCCAGCGAGAGCGAAACGAGCCGTCCCTTCTCTCGCTCGCGCGTCACGACCCTCTGTTCGGTCGCTTCGAAATCAGGATGGGTCGCGCGGAAGAGGTGTTCGCCCGGGTTCAAAGCCACCGCACGCCCCGTCGCGGCGTCGGGCCGTGGCACACCGTCGATGGTCAAGGTTGCGCCTACGAGATCGCCTGACGCAACGCCAGCCCGCTTCACGGAGACGATGACCGTGGGCATACCGGCGTCGACGTCGGCGAGCCACTGCACGCACTCGCGACGCACGATCGCCGGGCAGGATTCGGCGCCGCAGGCGGAGAACTCGGAGCGACTCTCGAGCAGCTTCCCCTCGTCGCGGAGCACCTGCCCACGATCGGCCGACGCCACGCACTGCGCGGCGCGCCCCTCCTCCGCCCGCGCCGACTGGGGCGAAGCCAGGAGCAAAACAGCCGCCGCGGCGAGCAGCGGTCGCGGCGCGGGCCGTCGGACCATTCGAGCAGCTTACCTCTCGTTTCGTTCGGGCCCCAAGACCTGTGTACCATCGTCGTCGGTCCTCGTGCCTCACCGCCCCCCCCAACGTTCGTCGCCGTTGCCGCGTGCCCGCCGCCTCGCCGCCTGCGCCGTCCTCGCGTTCGCGCTCTTGGGCGCGGCGAAGGGCCTCGCCGCGTGTGTCGATCTCGACTCCCTCGGGAGCGGGCCACCCCGCATCGATGCGGCACCGCTATCGCCCGACGCCGCGGAAGCAAGCGTCGCGGTCGCGTGCGAGCGGAAGCGGCCCGTCGAGAGGGCCAGCCTAGACGACGCGCCCAGCGACGAGCTCCCGCGCTTCGTCATGGCCGTGGACCAAGCCGTCGTCGACCCCGACAAGGCTCCCGGTTTCGATCTCGACGGCGTATGCACGTGCGAAAACGGCGCCGCCGGCTCCTGCGTGAGCCAGGCGAAAGCGAGCCGCGACGCGCTCTTTTGCGACCTCGACGGGGGCATCGACAACACCGCCGGGAAAGTCGCGAAGGGGGCGTCGGTCCTCTCAAACAACAGCATCGACGCGGTCACTAACCGCCTCATCAGCAGCGGTCGCCGCACGTTGCTCTTCGAGCTCGGTCGCTACAACGGCCGAGCCAACGACAACGACGTGGCCCTCGGCGCTCTCGTCGCTGAGGGGATCGTCGCGCCGACGTGCCCTGGCTCGACCCTCGACACGTCGACGAACACGTACTCGCCGGGGCGTTGCGGCAAAGACGAATGGGTCGTGTCCCCGGCCTCCATCTTCGGCAACACGCCCATCGTCGTCGGAACTGGCTTCGTGCGCGACTACCAGTTGGTCGTCGAGCTCACGACGCCCCTCATGGTGCCGTTCACGCTCGAGAGCTCGTTTCGCGTTGAGGAGTCGATCGTCACGGGACGGCTCGTGCCGCTCGGAGAAGATCTCGCCCCTCGCGACGCGACGAGGCCCCCAACGACGGGGGAGCGCAGCCTCTACCGCCTTGAGCAAGGTCTCATCGCGGGCCGGGTGCCCACGTCGGAGATTCTGAAGACCCTCGGGAGCTTCCGCCAAGGCGGCGTTCCGTTGTGCGCGACCGCGGCCTTCGACGCCATTCGCGAGCGCATCTGCTCCAACGCTGACCTCGCGCTGTCTTCCGACGGAGGCTCCGGCGCCTCCGGAGGCAGCCCCTGCGACGCCCTCTCGATGGGCGTCGGCTTCGTCGCTATCCCGGCGGTGCGTGGCGCTGTTTTCGACGGCGGCGTGCCATCGCTCGATTGCAACAACGACGCGGGCAATCTCTTCGTTTGCCCGTAGTCACCGTCGTTGACCGCCGCATCCCATAGACTCGAGGCCCCGCAGCAGGGTCAATCGCTGTCCAGACGCTCCACGTCGACGTCGATGCCATTCAACGCCGCGTTGCCGCACAAGGGGTCGACGCGCGAGGCGTCGGTGAGATCGTTCAAGCTGACGCCTGCGTGCTGTGAGGCGACGCGCAGGGCGGAGCCCTCGCGGTCGTGACCCCATCCGTGGGGCATCGAGACGACGCCTCGCATGATGTCCTCCGTCAGCTCGACCTCGATGACGACGCTCCCCACAACGCTCGTCACGCGCGCGCGAGAGCCGGTCTTTAGGCCGCGCGGCTCCGCATCGCTCGGGTGAACGAGGAGCGTGCAGCGAGCGCGCCCTCGCATGAGGCGCTCGGTGTTGTGCATCCACGAGTTGTTCGAACGGAGATCGCGACGCCCGAGGAGCTGAAGGCGGGATCTTGCGCTGGCATCGGCGAGTGCGCCGAGACGCGCCGCGTCGTCCGTCAGGACCTTCGGGGCGAGGTCCACGAGCTTGTCCGGCTTCCGGAGCACGTCCGGCAATCGCGGCTTGAGCGGCCCGAGATCGATGCCGTGGGGCGAAGCCATGAGAGTCCCAACCGAGAGGCCGCTCCGAAGATGCCTTAAGCTCGCGCCGTAGGGCCCGGCGCGGAGTCCGAGGTCGACGAGTCCCCGCGGGCCAAGGGCCTCGAGCGCCTTTGCCTGGAGTCGCGCGGCCAACCGCGCTCGCCGGCCGCCAAAGCGAAGACGAACCGCAAGCTCGTTCAGAATCTCCCAGTCGTGACGCGCGCCCGCTAACCGTCGGAACATGGCCGGCGAGAACTTTGCGCCGTTTCGCACAGCGAGCCCGTGGAAGACCACGTCGTAGTGCTCTCGCTCGAGCGGTCCGGTCGGCGGCAAGATCAGGTGCGCGTGCCGCGTCGTCTCGTTCTTGTAGAAGTCGATGGCCAGGTAAAACTCGAGGCCCGCGATGGCCCGACTCAAGCGCGCGCCGCTGGGCGTGGAGAGCACCGGGTTGCCTGCGTGCGTGATGAGCGCTTTCACCTGTCCGTCGCCAGGCGTCTCGATCTCGTCGACGAGCGTCGCCACCGGAAACTCGCCACCGAACTCCGGCCACTGACGGACGCGGCTCTTCCATCGGCCAAACGTGCCGGCGCCATAGCCGGCCGCCCCTGTGATGCGAAGCACGTCGATGGCCGGCTCGGGGAACATGACGCCGCCGACTTCGTCGAGCCTCCCGGTGGCCGCGTTGAGCGCCGTCGTCAGCCAGCACGCGAGCGAACCGTGCTCTTGCAGCGAGATGCCGATGCGGCCGTAGGCGGCGGCGCGAGGCGCAGCAGCAAACTCGACCGCCAACCGGTCGATAAGCTCTGGCGTCATGCCGGTCGCCGCGGCCACACGTTCAGGAGGGAACGACTGCACGAGCGTCGACAATTCGCCGAGTCCTCGCGAGTGCGCCCCGAGGCGCCCTAGCGTGACAAGGCTCTTGCGGAAGAGCACGTGCAGCATCGACGCCAGCAAGAGAGCGTCAGTGCCGGGCCTGATGAAGTGGTGCTCCGTCGCCGCCGCCGCCGTCTCCGTGCGTCGCGGATCGATGAGGACGACCTTCCCGCCGCGCGCGCGAATCTTTGCGATGCGTCCCATGACGTCCCCGGCCGACAAGAGCGAGCCCTTGGACGCCGCGGGGTTCGCGCCGAGGATCAACAGGTGCTCGGTGCGGTCGAGATCGGGCACCGGCAAGAGCAGCGCGTGCCCGAACATGGCCGTCGCGGCCACATGGTGCGGGAGCTGATCGACGCTCGTGGCCGAGAAGCGATTCTTGGTCCGCAAGGCGCGCAGAAAGATGGGCGCAAAGAGTGTCGCGCCGAGGCTGTGAATCGTCGGGTTGCCGAGGTACGTCGCCACCGCGTGACGGCCGTAACGCTCACGCACGCGGCCGATCTCGCGCTCCGCGAGGTCGTAGGCGTCATCCCAAGAGAGCGGCTCCCATCGATCGCCTACGCGACGCATCGGCGTGCGTAGCCGATCGGGATCGTTCTGGAGATCCTGCAGCGCTACGGCCTTGGGGCAAATGTGCCCTTCGCTGAAGGGATCGGCCTTGTCGCCCTTGATGGACAAGACCCGCTCGCCCTGATGCTCGATGGCGATGCCGCACATGGCCTCGCACAGGTTGCACGTCCGATAGTGCACCGCGGACTCGGGGGCCATCGCGAGAGGGTACGGGCTCGTGGATGACCTCGCCATCGTTCTCGCTCACACCGACCAAGGGCCGCGACGCCCTGGTATAGCCTCCTGTCATGGCCGAGGAGCGCACCACCGTCTGCAACCGCGACTGCCCCGACGCGTGCGCCATCGTGGCGACCGTCGATGGCGACCGCGTCATCAAGCTCGGCGGTGATCGAACTCACCCGGTGACGCGCGGGTTTCTCTGCTACCGCACGAACCAATACCTCCAGACTCAATACTCAAAGGAGCGCCTCAAGCGCCCCCTTGTCCGCAAGAGCGGCGTGCTCACCGAGGTGTCGTGGGACGAAGCCCTCGACTTCACCGCGGAGCGGCTCGTGCAGATTCGCGCCGAGTCGGGCCCGGCCTCGATTCTCCACTACGCGAGCGGCGGCTCGCTGGGGCTCCTCAAGAAGGTTGTCGCGCACTTCTTCGAGCTCTTCGGGCCCGTCACCACCAAGCGCGGCGACATCTGCTCCGGCGCCGGGGAAGCGGCGCAGGAGCTCGACTTTGGCATCTCCGATTCGAGCGATCTCTTCGATCTCTTGAACGCCAAGGAGATCGTCGTCTGGGGCAAGAACCTCTACACGTCGAGCCCGCACACGTTGATGGTCGTCAAGGACGCCAAGGCGCGCGGCACGACCGTGACCTTGATCGACCCCGTATCGCAGCGCACGCGCGACGTGGCCGATCGTTTCATTCAACCGCGGCCCGGCGGCGACTTCGCCTTCGCCATGGCTGTCGCGCTCCGGCTCTTCGAAGGCGGAGGCATCGATGAGGCAGCCGCCTCCTATTGCGATGGCCTCGCCGCCTTCGAGTCGCTCGTTCGCTCGAAGAGCCTCGCCTGCTGGTGTGCCGAGGCCGACGTTCCCTTGGACGACGCAGCCTTCCTCGCCGAGCGGCTCGCGGCGGCGAAGCCGGCGTCGATCCTCGTGGGCTGGGGCATGGCGCGACGACAGAACGGCGGCGCCATCGTGCGCGCCCTCGACGCGCTCGCAGCCATCTCGGGGAACATCGGCGTGCCCGGCGCCTGCGTCTCGTATTACTTCCGGCGGCGGGCGGCCTTCGACACGAGCTTTGCCGCAGGGAGCGCGGCCCGGACGCTGTCGGAGCCGCTCTTGGGCGAGGCAATCCTCGGCGCGAAGGAGCCGCCGATCCGCGCCGTGTGGATCACCGCCGGCAACCCCGTCGCGATGCTGCCCGACAGCCACGCCGTCAAGAGAGCGCTCGAGAGCCGCGACTTCGTGGTCGTCGTCGATCCGTTTCTCACGGACACGGCGAAGCTCGCCACGGTGGTCCTGCCGACGACGACACTGCTCTAAGCCGACGATCTCTTGGGCGCCTACGGGCACCACACGCTCGGCGTCGCGAAGCCCGTCATCGCGCCGCCCGACGGGGTTCTCAGCGACGTCGAGATCGCGCATGCCATCGCGCAGCGTGTCGGCCTCGGCGAGGCGCTCGCCGGCTCGGCGCGCGACTGGAAGGCGAAGATGGTCTCGGGGAGGCTGAAGGCCCACGGCGTCTCGCTCGACGACCTCGAGCGCGCGCCGCTCCGAAACCCCATGGCGCCCCCCGTGCTGTTCGCCGGTCGCAAGTTCCCGACCCCTTCGGGCCGCGTGAACCTCATGACCGCCGCGGCGGCGCCTCCGCCGGCCGTCAGCGACGCGTTCCCTATGCTCCTCGCGAGCCTGTCCACGCCTCGGTCGCAGAGCTCGCAGTGGGCCGCGCCGCCGGCGCTCCCTCTCGAGGTCGTGGTGCACCCCGAGCGCTCGGCGGGACTCAAGGACGGCGAGCTGGGGGTCTTGTCCTCGGCGCTGGGCTCGATGCCCGTCCGCGTCCGGCTCGACGAGAGGCAGCGACGCGACGTGGCGCTTCTCCCGAAAGGCGGCCACCTCTCAGACGGTGCGGCGGCCAACGCGCTTATCCATGCAAAGCTCACGGATCTCGGCGAAGGCGGCGCGCTCTACGACGAGCCAGTAAGGCTCTCGAGGACCTGACAGCCCTCGGCGACGGCGCCGAGACCACCCCGGCGCCAACGAGCGAGAGCTCGCGCCGTTACGGAACGAGCAGCCGGCAGACGTTGCCCTGATCGGCGAAGTAGATGGCGTTCGCATCGGCCGCGTAGGTCGTGCCGTAGGGCAGCGCGAACTTGGTCGAGGCGCCACCGGCCAGCGGGATCTTGCGCATCCCCATGCCGACACCGACGGAGTTGTCCTGATCCTTGAAGACGAGGTTCGTGCCGACGATGGTCACGTCGCCGCCCATGTTCGCGAGGGGCGCCGACGGCTGGAAGAGCCGCACCGGCGTGCCGCCGGCGACGGGGGTCTTCCAGATCTCGCCGCGGTCGCTCTGCGCGTACGTGTGCACGCCGTCGGTGGCGAAGCTAATCAGCTTCTCGCCAAAGCGCCCCGTGATGGCCTGAATGGCGCACCCATCGACGGCGAGCTGCGCCGTCGCCGGTGCAACGGCATCCACCGCCACCCGCATGATCTGATTAATCTTGTTGCCGGGTGTCGCACAATACGTGCTCGTGGCCTCCGCCGAGGACTCGGACCAGTAGACGTAGCCGTTGGCCACGGCCAGGTCGTCAGCGTAGAAGTTGTACGTGACCAGCGTCGTCGGGCTCTGCCCTTGAGCGTCGGCTCGAACGAGCGTGTGCTCCACGCCGATCTGCGATTTGAAGAAGATGTTCGCGTCGGTGGCGACCATCTTCCCTGGGAAGCCCGTTAGCCCTGCCACGTTGGTCGGTGTGCCGGTGCTCGACGTCAGCTTGAAAAGGCCGGCGGTGAGGCCCGCGTCGGCCGGCGGGAAGGAGTTGAACCAGAAGACGCCGTTCACGTTCGACGTGATGCCGTTGACGCTCACCTGGTTCGCGAAGCTCTTGTAGTCCGTCAAGTCCGTCTTGATGGTGTGCACCCGATTGGGGCTGACGCCGACGTTTAGCGTGGACCAGTAGAGGCGATCGGCCACGCGAACGACGGTCTGGCTACCGACCGATGAGCCACCGGGCGCGTACGCGAAACATTGCGGCGACTGAAGCCCACCGCCATCGCTCGGCGTAGAGCTGTCGGTGACGACAGCACCATCCGTGCCTCCGTCGGACCCCTGCCCTGGCACCACGCCGACCATGCCCGAGAAGTGCGTCGTCGTGAACCGGAGCCGGCCGGACACTACGCTGGCGGAGGCCAGACTCTCCCAGGTCGTATCGGCGTCATCGGCGACGTAGCGAACCTCCGGCGCGCCCGTCACGGCGCCCTTGAGCGGCAAGTCGATGGTCACCGGTTTGGCAAACGTCGTCCCGTGCGGCGTCGCGACAAGAACGTCGGTGATGAGCGTGAAGCCTGCGAGACCAGTGCCCGTCGGCGCGCCGGCGCGAAGCTCCAGCGTGATCGGCTTGTCAGCAGAGACCGCGTCGGCGGGGACGTCGAGGGTCGCTCCGCCGACGTTGAAGACACCACCGGCCGCTGTCACCGTGATGACGCTGCTGGCGGAGCTATCGGTTCCCGAAGACGAGTCCGATCCGCCGCCCTCTGAAGCGGTCGCCGTATCGCCGCTCGCTCCCGCATCCGTTGACGCAGCGGGGCTCGCCGTCTCGTCGTCTGAGCAAGCGACGAAAGCGACGCTCGCGGTGAGGAACGCAGCCAGACAGCGGACGATGGAAATGCGGTGCGATAGCGGCATGAGTGACCCCCAAAAAAAGGTCGCCCATGCTACCCGCTTTTTCGCGGCGACGCGCCAGAAGCGTTGCCGGTCCGGGGTCCTCGTTATCGGTCCAATGATCGGTCCAGCTCTCTGGCTCGCCAGCCCGCGAACCATCCGCCCGTCAGCGCATCGAGGACGGCTTCGCACTCTGCGAGGCGGAGCGCAGCGTCGAGCGACTCCAGGCCTTCGTCCTTGGCGATGCGCGCGTGCGCCCACGCTCGTTGCCACTGGCCCAACGCCGTCGCCACACGCAACGTGAGGCGCTCGGCGGCGGCGCTCCGGTCGGCCCTTAGCCTCGCGATGGCCAGCTCTTCGTCGGCGAAGGCGAGCCGATCGAGGCGGAAGGTAGCCCGCGCCTCGAGCCAGAGGTTCGCGCTGGCGGTGCCGCTCGAGCGGTATGCGTCGGCGGGCAAGAGATCGGCGCGGACGCTCTCGTCCCAGAGGCGCGCCGCGCGCAATCGCAGCTCGGGAACGAGCCCGCTCGCGCGGGCGCGCGAGGCCATGCCGTCGAAGGCGTCGTCGTCAACGAGACGCGCGGTTCGGAGGGCTGCGCTCACGGCGAGGCGGACGACCCGCGGCGAGAGGGGGAGCGGCCGCGGGACGAGGGCGATCGCGGTCGCCCCGGAGAGCGGAGCCCGGGCTAGGAGCGACGGCCGCGGCGAACGATCGAGCGCGAAGCCGAGCTCCGCGAAGAGCCCCGCCTCGCTTGCCGCCCCAGGCGCTGTGTTCGCCTGACCGAGGGCCCGCAACGTCAGCCACAGATCAGACCTCGCGCCTACGTCGGGCTCGTCGTCGAGGAGGTTCGGCGCCGCCCGAGCGGGCACCACCACGAGGAAGACGAGAAGGGCAAAGGGCGCGACGCGAAGAGGGTGCATGCGGCCGCGCAATCAAGGGGCGCGCCAGCGCGGTTTGATCGTCCTAACGAGCACTTCGCTCGCGCCGCCGGGTGTCCATGGTCACCGGCGGACGTCCAGCGGCCAACCGACGGCGCGGCAAAGCCCCAGCGAGCTCGCGACCAACGGCTCGCGGAAGCGCTCGTCCTTGCGCCTTAGCGGGCCGATTTCGTGACGCGGCTCAGTCAGGCGTGGATCGCGATTCCATGTCGCGTCAGCGCGCGCAGAGGTGTTGGCGCTGAAAAACAGCTGCGCTGCATTCCGCCGCGAGCGGCACGCGCCCTGCAGCTCCCTCGTCACCATGAAGCTCTCCCTTCGCTCCGCCTTGCTTGTCGCGACCTCCCTCACCGCCTTCACCGCCTTCGGATGCAGCAACGCGTCTGAACCAGAGGTCGATTCCGACCAGGGCGCCCTTGAGGCTCCCACGGCAACGGGGAGTGCCAACGCTCACCTGACCGCCGTCGGCAAATGCGACAAGGCGTACACCAAGGCCTCGAACAAGGCCGTGAGCACCAACGACATGATTCAGGCCTCCGCGGCCTTTGGCGAGTGCAACAAGCGAGCAAACGACGCCGTCGTCGCGCGCATCGAGAAGAACCTTCGCGACGCGGGCTCACCGTCCGCCGGGCAAGCGGCGCCCTCGATCGCGGCGTTTCGCGCAGCGCAAGCGGCCCTCTGCAGTGAGATGGACAAGGCGAGCCCGAACTTCGGCGGCTCTCTGTCGCGCGTCGAGGCGACCTCGTGTCGCAGCTCCATCGAGGTCTTCCTCGCGGCGCTCATCGACGAGAACGTGGCCCTCGGCGACGAGGCGCGCGGGATGAAAGAAGACCGCTCGCACCACCTCGGTTGCTACAAGGCCTTCGACAAGCGACTCGACCAAGCCGTCGCGAACAACGACATGGTTCAAGCGACCCATACGCTCGCGCGCTGCATCCAGACGAGCGCCGCGCGGCAGCCTCGGCGTCGGCCGCATCGCCATCCAGAACGATCCCGCGGCGGGCCCCGAGGCGGCGGCCGGCGACCGCGTGAAGGCCGCATCGGCGGCCGTCATCGACAAGGGCGGCGAGCTCTGCGGCGTTCTCAACCAGGCCGGCGAGAACGGAACCGGTTCGCTCTCGAACATCACCACCGGCTCGTGCAAGGCGCGCGTGGCCGAGGCGGTGTACTCGCAGCTCCGAGCGGTCCTCGCCGAGACGTCTCTCTGATGGCAACGCGACCGACCGCTTGGTCGCTCGGGATGGTCATCGCCTGATCCAGATCCGGCATTTGGCGTGGAAAAGCAGGGCGTTCGCGCACCCGAAAGGTGGCCTAAGGTGTGCACCCTCTAGCGGCGATGCCTCGCCTTCGCCTCCGCGCTTCGTCGATGGCGGGGTGCGCCGCGCTCGCGTCGCTCGCCTTCGCGCTCGGGTGCGCCTCCACACCGCCTGAGGACGAGGTCGACGAAGAGGAGATCTCGGCCCGGGACGCGACGGCGGCGCTGGCCATCGCGCCGCTCGACATCTGGGGCCAAGCGCTACCGCCGCAGGGGCTCGAGCTTCGCGTAACACGCGACGGTCGGCCCGTTCGCGCCGACGTCGCGCGACCCGCTCCGATCTTCCTCAAGGAGCCGGGCCGCTACCAGGTGCGCCTCGCCGCGCCCCTTCATGAGCCAGCCGAACTCACCCTCGACTATGACGGCTCCAGCGCCGCCGGTGCCGTCCGCCTCGTCGCCACGTTACCGGGGGTCGGCGCGGCGCTAACTCACCGAACCACGACCTCAGAAGGCCGCACGCTCCCGACCCACGAGCTCTTCGCCGGACTCCGGCACCAATGGTTCTCTGCGCAGGGACGGCCGGCGCGACGCAACAACGCTGTGTCGCTCATGCTCGATGGGCAAGAGGCGTGGGGCGCCGTGCACCGCGAGCTCCGCGGGGCCAAGAGCTCCGTGCAGGTCGCGACCTGGTGGTGGGAGTCGAGCTTTGAGCTCGTGCGCAACTTCGACCTCTCCCAGTCCCAAGAGGCCCGCTGGCCCAACACCATCTTGGGCACCCTCGAGGGAAGTCCGGCGCGGAAACGCATCATCGTTGGACAGTTTTGGGGCCAAGACAGCATCTTGTCGTGGTTCAACACCGACGCGCGCTTGCGCGCGTACGCCGAACAATCCAGCGACGCCATCGAGTTCATGGGCCAAGGCAACGAGACCCGTGGCACGTTCACCTTCGCCGTCCCGCCGTTCTCGTTCGCTGACCGCGTGAAGGCGACGCGACCCGACGTCGCCGGCGTCCCCTTCGACGCGGCGCCGCCCGTCACGTCCTCGGTGCCGTCGCACGTCGTCGATCTCTCGAGCGGCGCGCCCATCGCGCAAGACTTCCTCGACGGCCTGCTGGAGACAGCCTCGTACCACCAGAAGTTCATCAGCATCGACTCGAAGGTCGCCTTCGTTGGCGGCATGAACCTGCAACAGAGCGACTGGGACACGTCGAATCACTTCGTCTTCGACGCGCGCCGCGTGGGTGCCGACGCCTCAGCGAGCACACGCATGGACGTGGCCTCCTCTCAGAAGGCGTCGCCTCTTGAGCCGCGCAAGGACTACATGCTCCGCCTTGAAGGACCCGCCGTTGAAGACGTTGACGACGTCTTCCAGAAGCGCTGGGAGCTGCTCCGGCAAGGCAACGTCAAGTTCTCAGACCGGACGACGCCGTTCGTAACGCGACGCAACTTGGCCGCCGCCGGTACGACGCAGGTCCAAGTGACGGCGACGCTGCCAGCTCCGTTTCACGAATACGCCATCGCCGAGACCTGGTTCAACGCCGTCCGAAACGCCAAGCGCACCATCTTCATCGAGGATCAGTACTTCCGTGTGCCCATGCTCCACGAGGCCATCGCCGCCCGCATGCGCGCCGTGCCGGAGCTCCGCCTGGTTGTCGTGACGATGCCCATCACACGCACCAACCCAGCGTGCGCCCCGTCACGCGAGGCCTACACCTTCTTTCGCTCCCAGTTCCCAACACGCACGTCGTTCTTTCAACTGAAGGCCTTCGACGGAAGCGGCCCCTCGAATCTCGCCTTCGTCGACATCTTCACGCACTCAAAGATGCTCATCGTCGACGACCTCTTCATGAGCGTCGGCTCCGCCAACAAGAACAACCGAGGGCTCGTCTACGAAGGTGAATTGAACGTCGCCGTCGTCGACGAGGCGGTCGTCGGCGCAGCGCGACGCCGCATCGTGGCAAACCTCCTGGGCCAGAAGCTTGAGGCGCTGGCGGAGGACTGGGTTTCTGCCCTCGCGGCGCAAGCCGCGAAAAATGACCAGGGCTTTCGCGCGTGGCAGTCAGACGCGAAGACCGCGCGGTCGCTCGCGCAGACGGGCTTCGTCTACGGCCTCGACTACCCTCGCACCGACGACTGCATCCTCGCGTCGGTCGGGCCCGACCGGACCTGAATCGGACCGAGCCCCTGCCTACACCAACGGCGCCGCGAAGAACGCCAGCGCCGTCGCGGTGGTGTGCGCCGCGCACTGCTCGGGCGTCTCGCCGCGCGCTTTTGCGACGCTCTCGAGGACGTGAGGCAGAAACGCCGGCTCGTTCCGCCCGCTCTTCGGTCGCTTCGGCATCGACCGGGGCAAGAGGTAGGGCGCGTCAGTCTCGATCATGAGGCGCCCCTCGGGGACCATGCGCACAAGCTCGGCGAGGTGCGAACCGCGCCGCTCGTCGCAGATCCAGCCCGTGATGCCGATGTGCAAGTCGAGCTCGAGGTAGCGCGAAAGGGCGCGGCCCGTGCCCGTGAAGCAATGAACGACGGCGCGGGGGACGCGCCCGCGCCACGCGGAGAGAATGCGCACGAAGTCGTCTTCCGCGTCGCGCTCGTGAAGGAAGACGGGCATCGCAAGTTCGTGGGCGATGGCGAGCTGGGCTTCGAAGGCCGAGCGCTGCACGTCGCGCGGAGAGAAGTCGCGGTTGTAGTCGAGGCCGCATTCGCCGACGGCGCGCACCTCGGGCCTCCCGGCCAACTCGCGAATTTCGCGGGCCACCTCCGGTGACCAGCTCGACGCGTGGTGCGGATGCACGCCGGCCGTCGAGAAGAGCGCGTCAGGGCGGGCTTGCGAGAGCTCCCAGGCGTGGCGACTCGCGGCGGCGCTCGTGCCCGTCACGCCGATGCGCACAACGCCGGCGGCACGCGCTCGTTCGATGAGCGCGTCGGTCTCGCCCCGAAAGGCCTTGTTGGTGAGGTTGCCCCCGATGTCGACCAGTTCCATCAGCGTGCCTCCTCGTGCAACGTAGCGTCGGGTGGCTCCGGCGTGCTCGGGTGCTTGGGCGGCAACTCGCCGTAGTCCTTGCCGACGCGCTCTGCGACGCGCGCGTGCCAGACGCGAACGTCATCGGTGCCGGCGGTGCCGGCGAAGAGCGTCGGTATTGCTCGCACGTGAAGCCGACCGCGCGCGCTGGCGAGCAGCACGAGGCGCTCGGTCGTTTGCCGCCTTAGGCGCACGAGGCGCCGCTGTTCGTCGGCCATCGGCCGCTGCCAAGGGGAGCGCAAGTCGCGCTTTAGGGCTCGCGACTCGGTCGCGAGAGCTTGGAGGTCTAGTCGCAATCTTTGTAAGTGAATCATGTGTCTATTCTTGTTTCTCAGTTTCCGTTTGATTTTTGGGCACACCGGCCCACGCGATCGATGCATTCCGCATCCATCGAGACGAAGGCGCGCCCGGTTCTCACGCGCACGGCGCGCCGCGGCGGACCACGACAGGGCGGCGTGCGTCGACGCCGCGTGCCTGCCTGACCGCGCTCACGCGGGCGCGCGCTTCGGTTGCGGGGGCTCGGTTCGAACGAGCGTCTCGGGGAGGCTATCCCCGCGCAGGAACCACTCCTACCACCCCGCTGTGGGTGAACTCTGTGAAGAAAGACCGGCGGTGTGCCGCCACGACACGCTCGACGCGACCCAAGATAGGTCGAGCGAGGAGCGTCAAGGTTGAGCTTGTGGGTCGTGGGTCTAGTAGCCGGTCACCTCTCGTGGTTCGCCCTAGTTTGATTCGGACTTGGCGCCTGTCAAGGGCGCGGTCCGTCCTACGAGCTGCACGACAACATGGAGCAGCCGGCGCGCGCCTTGGCCCAGTCGGGTCGCCGCTTGATGAAGGCCGCGCTCGCAGCGTCGTCGACGTAAGGGCTTCGCAGCGCTGCGTAGAGCTCGTGGAGTCGTGACAGATCGCCGGCTTCGGCGAGGTCGATGGCCTCTTGGGCGAGGTAGTTCCGCATGACGAAGCGAGGGTTGACCGCGTTCATGCGCGCGCGGCGTCCATCTTGGTCGCAGTCCTCCGCCTCGCGGAGGCGCGCCGCGTAGCCGTCCAGCCAGAGGCGCAGGTCAGCGTCGAGGTGCACGCGCAGCTCGCGACTGTAGAACGCCTCCTCGAGCGGTTCGAAAGACGGCGCGTGCGCGTCAACCTCGGCGAGGCGACGAAAGAACAGCGTCATGTCGACCTCGGCGGCTTCGAGGAGCTTGAGACCGCCTTGGATGACGCCCTCATGCTCCGGCATGTCCTTCGAGAAGCCGAACTTGTGCGCCATCGTTCGGCTGAAGGCCTCGTTGTAGGTCGAGACGTAGCGTTCGAGCCCCGCTTCCAGCGGCGCCGCCGACGAAAATACTGGCAAGAGCGCTTCGGCCAGGCGTGCGAGGTTCCAGTGCGCCACGGAGGGTTGCGCCGCAAAGCGGTAGCGGCGCCCCTGGGCGTCCGTGGTGTTGGGGGTCCAGTTGGGGTCGAAGTTGTCGAGCCAGCCGTACGGGCCGTAGTCGAGCGTGAGCCCCAAGACGGACATGTTGTCGGTGTTCATGACGCCGTGCACGAAGCCCACGCGCATCCAGTGAGCCACCATCCGCGCCGTGCGCTCGCACACCTCGGCGAACCATCGCTCGCGACGCTCTTGCGGCGAGCCGCCGCGGAAGCCGAAGTCACGCTCGACGGTGAAGTCGACGAGCTTCTCGAGGAGCGTCTTGTCGCCGCGGCGACTTGGGAGCTCGAAGCTCCCAAAACGAATGAACGACGGCGCCACACGGCACACGATCGCCCCCGGTTCGTGTTTCGCACGGCCGTCGTAGAACATGTCGCGCAGAACCTGATCGCCGGTGCGGACGAGGCAGAGGGCTCGCGTCGTCGGCACGCCGAGGTGGAACATCGCCTCGCTGCAGAGAAACTCACGCACCGACGAGCGGAGCACGGCACGCCCATCGGCGCGGCGCGAGTAGGGCGTCGGACCGGCCCCCTTCAACTGCAGCTCGTAGCGTCGGTCGAGGCCATCGGGCCCCTTCTGCACGACCTCGGCGATGGTCATCGCACGCCCGTCGCCGAGCTGGCCCGCCCAATGACCGAACTGATGGCCTCCGTAACACGCGGCGTACGGCGACATGCCCTCAAGGGGGCGATTGCCCGCGAAGGTCTCGGCGAACTCATGGCTCTGAACGAGCTCGGGCGAGAGGCCGAGCTCGGCCGCGAGGTCATCGGCGCAGATGAGGAGCTTCGGCGCCGCGACCGGTGTGGGCGCGACCTTCGACCAAACGGCACCTTCAACGGCACGCGGCTCGAGCGACTCGGTAGAGTCCCCGGGCAGCTCATCGATGAACCGGTTGTGGAAGGTGAAGCCGAACATCGCGCCTATGCCATACTCGCCCGTGCCCGCCGGGACAACGCGGGCCACGAGGAAGCCATGACCGAGCCGCGCGAGATCGCTACCCAGTTCTTCGAAGCCTTCGCACGGCGCGACGCTGAAACCATGGGCTCGCTCTACCGAGACGACGCCACGTTCTCCGATCCGGCGTTCCCCGATCTCGACGCCCAAGGCGTCCGCGACATGTGGTCCATGCTCCTCAGTCGCTCCAAAGACCTCGCCATCACCTTCGAGGTCCTCGGCGAGAACGGCGCAGTGGTGCAAACGCGCTGGGTCGCTCGCTATACGTTTAGCGGCACGGGCCGCAAGGTTGAGAACATCGTCACGTCGAGCCAAACCATCGTGGGCGGCAAGATTCAAAAACAGGTCGACGCCTTCGACTTCTGGCGGTGGTCCGGCCAAGCGCTCGGTCTCTCCGGCAAGCTCCTCGGCTGGTCGGGCTTTCTGCGGAAGAAGGTTCAAGGGGTCGCGGCCAAGGGTCTCGCGACGTTTCGCGAGAAGCGCCGGCAGACGTCATGACCGCCGACGCTCGCCGGTTCTCCCCCGCGACGACGCGCAACCGGGAGCCGATCCTCGCGGTCTTGCGCCAAGTCATCCGCGAAGGCGCTCGCGTCCTCGAGATCGCGAGCGGCAGCGGCGAACACGCCCTCTACTTTGCCGAGCACCTGCCCGTCGAATGCTGGCAGCCGACGGACCCGTCGGATGACGCGGTCGCCAGCATCGACGCCTGGCGGCAGCACGCGGGTTCGTCGCGCGTGCTGCCCGCACGGCGACTCGACGTGCACATGCTTCCCTGGCCCGTCGCCCCGGCGGAAGCGCTCCTTTGCGCGAACATGCTCCACATCGCGCCGTGGAGCGCGCGCGAAGCGTTGTTCCAGGGTGCGGCCGCAGTCCTGGCGGCGCACGGGCCGGTGGTCCTCTACGGCCCCTACAAGAAGCGCGGAGAACACACTGCCGCGAGCAACGAGCGCTTCGACGCCGACCTTCGGAGCCGCGATTCGCGGTGGGGCGTCCGCGATCTTGAGGCCGTGTTGGAGCAAGCGGCACGGCACGGATTCCAGCTCCAAGACGAGGTGGCGATGCCGGCCAACAACCTGACGCTGGTGCTGGCACGCGGAGACGCCCTGCCGACCCGTGATGTGTGACATCGGCGCCAAGAGCGCCCGCGCCAAAAGCGGGCGCCCGCGGCGAAGCATCGTAAGCTGAGCCAATGGCTGTGCGCCCCTTGGCGAAGCACCTCTTGCCGGCGGCGTTGCTCTCGACGTTCGCCTGGGTCATGGCCTGCGACGGGCCCACGAGCATCGCCGTCGTCACCAGGGCGACGGTGCCGTGCCAGTCGCTGCGCGGCGTCTCCATCATGGTCACCGCGGCCGGCGGCCTCGAGGGCCCCTCAACGACGACGGACCGCTGCGAGGCGACGCCTTCCGACGTAAGCATTGGCACGCTCGTGGTTGTCCCAACGGGCGCCACCGACGCGAAGATCACGATCCGCGTGGTCGCCGGCGTCGACCGCCCCGTCGCCGAATGCAGCGCCGCGACGAGCTTCGCCGGATGCATCGTCGCGCGTCGCACTCTCCGCTTCGCGCCGGGCAAGGAGATCGAGCTTCCCATCGACTTGCGTGCAGAATGCAAAGACCATGGCTGCGACGGGCTCTCGACGTGCGTGCGCGGCGAGTGCCGCTCGGCAAAGGTCGAAGACCCCTCCCAGTGCCTGGGCGCGGCTTGCGACGAGTCCACCCTCGACGCTCGCCCCGGCGGCATCACAGTCTCTCCCGGCGGCCCCGGCAGCGACGGCGGCGGATCGGTCGTCGTCCTCCCGGACGGCGGCCTCTTGTGCGGTCAAAGCGAGAAGCTCTGCAACGGCGCATGCGTCAGCGCCGCCGAGCCTGCCTACGGATGCAACCGCTCAAGCTGCAGCCCGTGCGCCGGCATCGACTTCGGAAACTACGCCTGCGCGGCGGGCGTCTGCGCGCTTTTGACGTGCAAACCCGGCTTCAAGAAGTGTGGCGAGGCATGCGTCCCAACGGACCCTGCGCACGGCTGCGACGCCGCTGCATGCACGCCGTGCGAGAGCGGCAACGGCACCCCATCGTGCAGCGCCGGCGCCTGCGCCATCGCCTGCAACAATGGCTACAAGCCTTGCGGCGGCAAGTGCGTCAGCGTCACCGATCCCACCTACGGCTGCTCACCGGCGGGATGCGCGAGCAGCGCCTGCCCTTCACCGGGCCCTGGCGCCACGCTCATCTGCAACGGCACAACGTGCGAGGTTGGGGCGTGCCCCGCGGGCACGAAGAACTGCAACCAAAAATGCGTGCCGACCGACGTCAACAACGGTTGCGAAGCGGCGAGTTGCAGCGCCTGCGGCGCCTCCAACGCCTGCCTCGGGACGCCCAAGGTCTGCACCTGCGTACCGGAGTCGGGGGACGTCACCTGCGCAGGCAAGGCATGCGGGCCGGCCACCAACAACTGCGGCCAGTCCGTGAACTGCACCCTCATCAAGCCTGCGTGCCCCGGCAAGACAACGTGCGGCGGCGGTGCTGCCGGGCCCAACGCTTGCGGCTGCACCGTCACGAGCAACAACTGCGGCGCCTGCGGCGCTGGCACCGACAACTGCGACAACGCGGTTGCCTGCCCCAACACGTGCGTCGCACCCAACACCTGCAACGGCGCAGGCAACCCCAACGCATGCGGCTGCACGCCGATCAACTGCTACGGCCAGGGCACCTGCGGCTATGTCGACGACGGCTGCGGCGGTCTTTGTTACGACGGCACCGGCTGCGGTGGCAGCGACTGACGCGGGCGAGGACTCCGCGCGCACTCAGGGCTGACACAGCTCGCGGACGCAGCGCGTTTGACTCTTGCAGGACTGCACACCGCTGCAGCGCGTGAGACCGTAGAGGTAGTCGTCGGGGTCGGCGACGATGCGCGTCGGCGCGAAAGGCACCACCACGCGATGCGAGGTTCGCGCGCCGCGGACCGGCACGATGACGCGCAACGTTTCATTCGAGGCGCCCGAGAGCGCGACCTCCAAAGGAAACGCGGCGTCGGTGTCGCTCTGCGTCACGATGAGCTCTTGCTCACCGCCCGCGTTCGCGCCCAGCGTGACGTCAACGGTGGGCACGCCAGTCTTGTAGACGAAGGCGTCGAAGAACGACTTCAGATCCTTGCCCGTTTCCCGCGAGAGCTCCGCCTCGAAGTCCATCGTCGTGACGGCGGAGAAGGCGTGCCGCGCGAACCACTTGGCAAGAAACGCCGAAAGCTCCGCTTCGCCCACAATCGACTCGAGCATCCGCAGGGTGCGCGCGCCCTTCTTGTAGGAAACCGAGTCGAAGATCGTGAGCACATCGACCTCGGCGCTCGCCGCGTCACGGCCACCGGGACGCAAGGGATGGGCGGCGTCCTCGGCGAGGGCCTCCGACAGATGCTCCGCGCGCAGCTTCGCGGCAGCGACTCTGCCATCGAGCTGGTTCACGATGCGTGTCGTCAGGTAATCGGTGAAGCCTTCGCTGAGCCAGAAGTCGTTCCAGGTGCGGATGCGAACGAGGTTGCCGCTCCAGTGATGGGCGAGCTCGTGAAAAGCCGTCTCGCGCGCGTCGCGCGGGGCCGAGAACAGCGTCTCGTCGAGCGACACGACGGACGCGTGCTCCATGCCGCCGCCAAAGATGGGCACCTCGATGAAGCTCGCCGTCTTGCCAAATCGGTAGGGTCCGTACACCCCCTCCATGTGATTGAGCGCGCGCGGCAGGTCGCCCGTCACGGTGCGCCCCGCTTGCTCGTCGCGCCCGTACATCTGAGACGTGACCCGTACGCCCGACGCAGCGTCGTCGTGACGCTCGACCCAGCGATCGTAGGCCGCGATGTGAAAGTCGTAGGGCGGCATGGGCGTGAGCGCCTCGAACTGCCACGTTCGCAGGTCGCCGGTGGTCTCGACGTTCTTTCGCTCACCGTTCGCGAGCACAGTGAACGCGGCCGGGAACGCGAGCCGCATGGTCACCATGGCGCCGTCGCGCGGGTGATCGCGGAGCGGCATGAAGCGCCGCGTCTTGCTCGGCCAGCCGAGGCTCGCGAAGATGCGTCGACCTTCAGTGTTCGACTGCTTCACCATGAGGCCGCCGAAAGCGGCGAAGTCGTCGGGGTTCGCTCCATCCGCTTGCGCGAACGACCCCTTGTAGGTGATCTCCACCGAGATGGCGGTCCCCGAGCGCGCGGCTCGTGGCAACGTCACGTCGAGGAGCGCGCCACGCCTCGCGTGCGGCGCGGGGGCGAGGCCACCGGCCCCCATCGCGACGCGGACCGACTCGATGGCATTGCCGTCGAAATCGAGCGTCACCGCGCCGAGCGACTTGGTGGCCACGAACTTGCCCACGCTCGTGGCCCGATAGGCTTCGCGACCCGGCGTCGAGTCGGTGACGGCGAGATCAAGCTCGTAGCCGATGGCATCGACCTCCGGCATCGAGCGGTCCACTTCGACGGACACGCCGTGAAAGGACGTGAGCGTTGCTTCGTCGTCGTCGGACGCTTCGGGCGCTCGTGCAGCGCCGCAGGCGACAAGCAGGAGCGCGGCTGCGATCGGGGCAGAGCGCATGGGGCGCCTGAAGCAAAGCGCAGGCCAGCGACCACCGGCCTACGCGGGCGCTTTCTGCGCGGGGCGTGGCGCCCGTGGATCCCGCGGAGTCCATTCGAAGCGGTGCAAAAGGTCGCGCGGCTCAGCCGTGCGGCGGCGCCTGCACCGGCGCAGCGCCTTCACTTCGCGGCGTTGGCTCCAAGGCCGCATCCGCGTAGCCGGCCGCCTGGAGTCGATACAGCGTCGCGTACCGTCCTCCCTTGCGGACCAACTCCTCGTGCGTGCCCATCTCGAGGACGTGACCACGCTCAATGACGACGATGCGATCGGCCATCTTCACGGTGGGAAACCGGTGCGAGATGAGGATGCTCGTGCGGCCCTTGGTGAGGGCGCGGAAGCGCTCGAAGATGCCATGCTCGGCTTCCGCGTCGAGCGCCGCCGTTGGCTCGTCGAGGACTAAAATGTCGGCCTTCTCGCGCATGAACGCGCGCGCGAGCGCGATCTTCTGCCATTGGCCACCGGAGAGCTCGACGCCGCCTTTGAACCAACGACCAAGCCCCGTCGCGAGGCCCTCTTTGAGCGACGACACGACCTCGTCGGCGCCGCCACTGTCGATGGCTCTCTGAATCTGACCATCGTCGTCGAGCTGCCCCACGCTTCCGAAGCCGACGTTTTCGCGGACCGTGAATTGGTATTGGTTGAAGTCTTGAAAGATGACGCCGATGCGCTGCCGGAGCTCGTCTTCGTCCCAATCGCGAAGATCACGACCATCGAGGAGGATGCGTCCTTCCGTCGGCGTGTAGAGCCTCGTCAGGAGCTTGATGAACGTCGTCTTGCCGGCGCCATTTTGCCCGACGAGCGCCAAGCTCTGGCCCGCCGGCACGAAGAGGTTCACGTCGGCCAAGGCCGGTTCGTCGCGCCCGGGGTAGCGAAAGCCCACGCTTTCGAAGCGAATGCCGCGCTCGGTCGCATCGGCGGGACGCGCGCCTTCCGGCAACGCTGGCGTTTGCCCGGTTTGGTTCGACGTCTGGCTCGGCATCTCGAGGTACGAGAAGAGGTTCGACATGTAGAGGTTGTCCTCGACCATGCCTCCGAATGCGCCGAGCACCGACTGGAACGACTGCTGCCCCTGCCGAAACGCCACCATGTAGAGCGTCATCTCGCCGAGCGTCATCTTGCCGAGCGCCGCGCCCGTCGCCATGGCCGCGTAGGCGCCGTAGAAGGCCCCCGTGGCGAGGAGCGACAACACGTAAGCCCAAGCGGCGCGTCGCCAGCCAAGGCGCTTGTCTTCCTCATAGAACGACTCGCCGAGCGTCTTGTAGCGACCGAAGAGCAGCGGCCCGAGGCCGAACAGCTTCACCTCTTTGGCATGAGCGTCGTTGGCGAGCGCGTATTCGAGGTACATGAGCCGACGCGCCTCCGGCGAGCGCCAGTTGCGGAGCCGAAACGCTTGTGCGGAGAACTTCAACTCGGCGACGGCCGCAGGCACCGCCGCAACGAGGAGCACGAGGACGGCCCAGGCGCTGAAGTGCACGAGAAAGAAGACGTAGCCGGCTAGCGTTAGGACGCTCTGCGCGAGCTGGAACACCTTCATGACCAGCGAGAGCGGACGCACCGACGCCTCGCGCCGCGCCCGCGTGAGGCGATCGTAGAGCTCGGGATCTTCGAAGTGGCGAAGCTCGAGGGTGAGCGCCTTGTCCAAGATGGCGAGGTTCACGTCGAGGCTCAGACGCGCGCCGAGCGTCGAACGGAGGAGCGACATGCCCTGCGAGCTCAAGGCCAACGCCGCGACGAAGGCGAGCTCGATACCTATGAAGCGCGCCGTCCCGGCGGCGCTCTTCGCCACGACGGCGTCAACGATGCCCTTGCCGGCCCACGCGATACCGAGCGGTAGCGCCGCGCCGAGGCCCGTCAGCGCGAAGAGCACGAACGTCATGCGGGGCGCTGACCGAAACACGAAGCGCAAGGTGCGCGGCGTGTGAGAGAAGTTGTGCCTCAGCGAATCAAGCCAGCTCAATCGAATCCTTCTTGCGCGGGTTCTTGCCTACGAACGCCCCGCGGAACGTCTCTAGGGCCGGTTGAGCTCACGGCACATGGCCAGGTAGGCGGCCTCGTGGAGGCCCGAGAGAAAGCTCGCGCGATCGAGGAGATCCTCGATGTCTTGCGCCTTCCACGGCACGAGGCGGCGCTCCTTGCCGCGGGCGTGGGCGCGGCCGAGGAGGCCGCCAAGGTGCCGCGCCAAGGGCGCGAGGTCCGGCGCCTCGATGCGGCGGAGGTCGAGCTTGTCTTCCTGGGGCGAGAGGCGGCGCACGAACATCGACGTGCCATCGAGCGTCGTCGTAGCGATCTGCCGCGGTGGACTCCTGAGGCTTGCGCGCGCCGCCGCCGCCACGCGCGCCGCCGGCTCGCCCTTGCCGGCGGACCTCTTGCCAAGGAGCAGCGTCGCCGAGGGCACCCCCTGCTCCTTCATGTCGAAGATCCAGGCGTCATCGACACCGCCCTTGCCGCGCGCGAGGATCGCGACGCGAAGGAGGCCGAGGCTGCCTGTCCCGGCAACGCGAAAGGCCTGATCGACGACCTCGTAAGCGGCCTCGCCGCCGGGCCAATCTTGCGTGGCCTCGCGGAAGGCCTTCCGCGCGCGTTTGGCCATGCGAGCGTCGAGTTCCACGTAACGCTCACCGCGCAAGAAGCGCCGACCGCTCGCGGTTCGCGCCGTGCGCGCGTCGAGCAGCGCGCGCTTGGTGCGCGTCTTCACCTTCGAGATGAGGCGTTCCACCGGCAAGGGCAGCTTGCTCACGGGTCCACCTTCCACGGCCACGGCCGAATACTCCTGGGCGAGCCCTCGCGCGAGCGAAAGCGCCACGCGTCCATCAAACCCCATCGTGCGCCCCGCCAACACGAGGCTCGTCACGAGCCTGAGCACGTCGAGGTGGTGAGGCCCCGAAACCGCCTCGTCGAAGTCGTTCAAGTCGAAGGCCACGGCGTCGCGCTCGTCGCGGTACGCGCCGAAGTTCTCGATGTGCATGTCACCGACGATCGTGCCGCGACCCTTCGGTCCTTCCGCCAAGGACGGCATCTCGGCGAGCGCTTCGTAGAAGAGCGGCGCGGCGCCGCGCAGGTACGCGAGCGGCGAACGCGCCATGCGCTCAAGCTTGCGATCGCCGAGGAACGGGAAGCGACGCGACCGCGCGCGGTCGCGCTCGAGCTGACGGCGCGCGAGGTCTTGGGCCAAGAGCACGCGGCGAGCGTACCTCGGTTCGGTTCACGCCTCTCGGGCAAGCTCGCTCGGCCACGCGCCGATGTACGTTGAATCGGGCCGAAGGAGTCGACCGGTCTTTCGCTGCTCGGCCACGTGCGCGCACCACCCGGCGACGCGACCGGCGGCAAACATGGCGGAGAACTCGGTCCGCGGCAGACTCAACGCGTCGAGCAAGACGGCCGTATAGAACTCGACGTTCGCGGCCAGCGGACGATCGGGGTAGCGCGCGCCAAGGGCGCTCTTGGCGACCTTCTCGACGGCCCGCGCCAAGGCAAGACGCCCGACAGCGCGCGGGTCGCCGCGCGCCCCTTCGAGCACCGCGAGCGCTTCTTCGAGCACCGCGGCGCGCGGATCGCGCACGCGGTAGATGCGATGGCCCATGCCCATGATGCGACGCTTCGCCTCAAGCTCGCCGGTGAGCCAGGCGAGGGCTCGCTCCGGCACGCCGATGGCGTCGAGCATGTCGAGGACGGGGCCCGGCGCTCCGCCGTGGAGCGGCCCCTTGAGGGCGCCCACGCCGGCCACGACCGCCGAGACGAGATCGCTCCCGGTGGAGGCGACGACGCGCGCAGCGAAGGTCGACGCGTTGAGGCCGTGGTCCATCACCGTGACGAGGTACGCGCCGAGCGCCTTCGCGGACGCCGCGTCATCGGGGAGGCCGGCCATGGAAAGCAGGTCCGTCGCGTGATCGGCTCCCCTTCGTGGTGCAATGGGCTCTTGACCGCTCACGCGGCGCGCGTGCAGCGCCGCGAGGGCGCCGACGGCCCCGACGAGCCAAGCGGGCCGCACCGTGAACGCCTCCGGTAGCCGCGCCAACCCCGCGCGGAGCGCGTCCATGGCGTCCCGAGGCACCTCGCTCGCGTCGCTCACGAACAGCGGAAAGGCCTGCGCGCGCCCCTCGGCGACCTCCGCGCGGAGCGCTTCCCTGCCCTCCACCGGGAGGCCCACGGTGGACCACAAGGCGCAAACGGCCTCCTCGAAGGTGGCCTCGCGGGCCAACGCCTCGATGTCGCGCCCCGCCACGACGAGCCGACCGCCGGTGCCATCGACGTGCGATGTGCGCGTTTTCGTCACGACGATTCCCTCGAGTCCTTCCGCCACGCGTCCGTCTTGTCTTGCGTCTTCGTGCATGTGCGCCTCCACGCCTCCTATGCTGGGGCCATGGCGCGACGAATCAATGTTGATTCAACCATCCATGAAGCCTTCCTCTCGGCGTCCGCCGCCGCGCGCTTGCTGGGTGTCCGCAAGGAGACGCTCTACGCGTACGTGAGCCGAGGGCTCTTGGTGAGCCACGGCGAGGCGCGCAGCAAGGGCAGCCGGTACGCGACGAGCGAAGTGGAGCGGCTTCGCGCCCGGAGCACGGCTCGCGCCGGCCACGCGGCCGTCGCCGCCGGTGCACTAAGGTGGGGTGAGCCGGTGCTCGACTCGGCGATCACCGCCATCGGTCTCAACGGGCCGATCTACCGCGGCTACGCCGCCGTTGATCTCGCGGCGCGCGGCACCTCCTTCGAACGCTGCGCCGAGCTCTTGTGGACCGGTGTCCTTCCCGCCGAGTCACCGCGGTGGGAGTCGCCGCGGCGCCGGTCCAAGCTGGCAGCCGGCCGCAGCGCGGAGCGGGCGGTCGCGCTCCCCACGGCGTCGCTGGGCGCGCTCGAGCGATTCCCGACGCTCTGGAAGACGATGGCCCGCGCGGCGCTCGCCGATGACGCTCGGGTCCACGGCACCGAAGTCGACGATTGGGCTCGGGCCCGCAAGCTCCTCATGGCGCTGGCGAGCCTCGGCCGCGAGAGCGACGCGCCGACGTTCGCGGGCCGCCTCGCGGCGGGGCTCGGCCTTCGCCCGACGCCGGCGGTACACGGCGCACTCGATCTTATGCTGGTCCTCGTGGCCGACCACGAGCTCAACGCCTCGAGCTTCGCTGCGCGGGTGGCCGCATCCACCGGCGCCGACCTCTACTCTACGCTCGTGGCGGCGCTGGCCACGGCGGCAGGACCCGAACACGGTGCGGCAGCCGACCGCGTCTACGCCCTCGCCGAGGCCATCGGCGACCCACGAAACGTGCCGCGCGTCGCTCTGGAGCGCTTGTCCCGCGGCGAGCAAGTCTTCGGCTTCGATCATCCGCTCTACCCGGGCGGCGATCCGCGGGCACCCCCGCTCCTCGCGCTTGAGCGCGCGCGCGCGGCTCCCAAGGGACCGTCCGACTCGGCGCGTGTCCTTCGGGCGCTCGTCGCTCACATGAGGGCACGCAAGCATCACCCCAACGTGGACCTCGCCCTCGTGCTCGCCTGCGAGAGCATCGGCGCCCCTTCCGGCTCGGCGTCCCTGATCTTTGTCCTGGGGCGCACGGCAGGCTGGGTGGCGCACGCCCTCGAGCAGCGCAAGGCCGGCTTCGTGCTGCGGCCGCGGGCTCGTTACGTCGGCGTGCCGCCGGTCACCGACTGACCGGCTTCGAGGTGAGGCGACGTCGCCCTACTTCGGCACGCTCGTGTCGATGCAGACGCCCATCTCGAGCAGCACGTAGAGGAGCGCCTTCTCTTGCGGCATCAGCGGAGCGAGCGGCTCGCCGGCCGTGTGGTACGTGCTGAAGAGGACGCGCCCACAGCCGCGCTCGAAGCTCACGGTGGCGGGGTGGGCCCCGTCACTCTTGTTCGCGCTCATCCAGACGCGCGTGGGAATCTTGGCCGGTTGACCGTTGGCGTCGGTCGCGTCGACCTCGTGCACGCTGTCGATGGTGGTCCAGCTCGCCTTGAGCGTGACCGATGAATGCCCGATGGCCGACAGCCAGCCCGATAGGCCCTCGTCGTTGACGGCGCCGGTGGCGTCGTAGGCGACCTTCTCACAAGCCGAGCCGACGTCCTTCGTCTCCCCACGAAACGAAACGGCCCCAGGCCACAGCTGGCGCACGAACTCGTAGGAGTAGTCCGTCACGTAGAGACGACCGCCGCCTTCGACGAAGCCGCGAAGGGCCTTTTGCACGAGCGGGTCCATGGCGCGCTTGTCGTCGCACGTGGTGCCGGAGCTGCCGGAGCAGGGCAAAAGGACGATCTCATAGGCCGCGAGGAGCGACTCGTCGGCCAAGAGACGCGCGCCGCTCCGCGGTCCCGTGGGCGACGGATCGTCGTAGACGTCGAAGGGGAGCGAGCTTGGGTCGGCCTCGCCCTTGACCAGCTTCCCGAGGCCCAGCTTCGCGAGCGTTCGCTCGATGGGATCCCACTCCCCCTTCACGACGGCCATCTTCGGGATGACGTCTCCTTTGGGCAGATCGGTCTTCGATGGAAGCGTGGCCAGCAGCGCGGGCACCTCTTGGTCGCCGGAGACGACATCGAGGGCGCGGGCGCGGCGGAAGGTTCCCTTTTGCACGACGAAGGTGAACGCGCCCTCGGTCGACGTCTTGAGCTCGAAGGTGCCGTCGGCGTTCGAGGTCGCGTGGGGAGTGTCCTTCGAGAGGGGAACGCACGTCTCGCAGCGAAGCCCCTCTTTCGGTGCCTCGGGCGCCGTTCGCATGAGCGCCACGAGAGCGCCGGCGACCGGCGTCTTGCCATCGGGCGCGAGCACGCGCCCCTTAAGCGTGGCGACGGCGCCCATGGCGGAGCTGATCCCGGGTGTCTCCACCACGACGGGGGCACCCCCGTCCACCGAGCTCGCGGCGGGGCGTTCACCACTGCCGCAGCCCTGCGCGCACGCAAGGCTCAAGAGCGAGGCCGCAAGCGAACGTGTGATGAACGATGTTTTCATGGTCGGCTACTTGATGGGCGGCGGCGCGGGCTTGTCGGCGTCGGGCTGCACGCAAGCCGAGAGATCGAAGAGCAAGAACTCGAGGGCGCGTTCTTGCGGCGTCATGTCAGAAGGATCGCAACCTCCCGGCAGCGTGAAGGCGCCGAGCCGCTCACGCGAATGGATGTCCGTGAACGCGACGCGCCCGCATTGCTGCGCTGCGGGCGCGCCGACGGGCACGTTGAAGCTGAAGTAACGCACCTGCTCGTCGCTCGCGTAGATCCATCGTTGCGCCACCTCGGGCGTGACCTTCGCCACGTTGCGCGCGGGGTTTTCGATGGCAATGCTGCCGGCCGTCTTCGACGCGCCGTTCTCCTTGAGCCAGGCCGCCATGGCAGCCCCCTTCGGGAACGAGGTGTCGACGAGATCGTCTTCCGTGCCGTAAGCCGACGCTGGCGGGTTCCAAGACGCCACGCCGCGCACGTCGGCTTCGGGGCTGCCCTTGATCCACGTGTAGTGGTAGTGCGTCGCGAAGACGCGACCGCCGGCCGCCACATAGTCGTAGAGCGCCTTCTTCGCCGCCGGGGTTTTGTCGGCCTCTGCCTCGTCCCCTTCGCACGCGAGGAGCACGGCGTCGTACTGCTTCAGCGTGTCGACGTCGCTCCAAAGTTCGCTAGCGCTCTTCGCCGTGCCGCCGGTGACGCCGCCGCCACCTTGTCCCTTGTAGACGTGCACGCTCGCCTTGCTTCCGGGAGGGCCAAACTCGGCGTCGTCCAAGCCGATGCGACGGAGCACGCACCCGAGCTCGTCGTAGCCGCCGGTCACGACGGCGATGCGGGGCAAGTCGCCCTCCCCCCTTGTGCGCGGCAGCGAGAGCGCTCCGTCGGCGAGCTTCGTGGTCTTGCACGGCTCTACGCGGGGAACGACGATCTTGCGACGGAACTTCCCGATCTGAGCGACCAGCGGCACACGCTCGCCGGCGGGTACGCCTTCGATGCGAAAGTGCCCGCGCTCGTCGGTGAGCGTGACAGCGACGGGCTTTCCCGTGAGCGGGGCCGCGCATCGATCGCAGCTCTGGACGCCTTCTGGAAAGGCATCGGGCTCCGCGTTGGGCACGTAGACTCGCACGTTGTAGACCGTCGCTTTGCCGGCCGGGTCGTAGACCTCGCCCTCGATGGCGGTCGTCGCGCCATCGGCGCAGGCAGGCTTCGCGCACTCGAGGCCTTCGCATGCAGCCGCCGACGCGTCGGCACCGAAGGCCGGCGCTTCGGCGCCACCATCGGGAGCGACAGCCGCGTCGGTGCGAGACTCGGCGCTGCACGCGAAACCGAGGAGCGGGAGAAAAGCGACGAGCCAACCGGTTCGCATGGGCCGGACCCTAGCGCGGGCCGAGCTGGGGGCACCTTACACGCCCCTTACAACGACGCGGGATCGGGCGTCGTTCCACTCCTGGTGCACGGTCACAGCGGTAGGCCCTCAGCCAGCGCGCGTTCGCTCCGACCATGAGCACCGGTAAACGTGCCCGTGCCCGCGGACCCTACGCGATGAGATCGCGATGAAGCGGCAGCTCGCTCGTCGTTAGGCACACGACGCGGCGCTCCGCGCGAAAGCCGGTGGCGGGGAGGACATTCGGCTGGTGTTTAACTCGAAAGACGAGCCGATCGCGCACCGTCACGCCCATGAGGCGAGCGCGAAGCTCGAAGCCGACGTTCACGTGCGCGCGCAGCGACGGCACGTTGTCCCAGTCGACGTCGGACCAGAGACGTGGCCGTTCGGGAATGGCGCGAATGACGTGCGCGAGGAGAGCGCCGAAGTAGCCACGACCGCGTCGTGAGGGAGCCACGAACACGTCGCGGACCCAGAGCGCGTCCTTGGGCAACGCGTAGCGCAGGGCGAGCTCGTCGAAGTAGCGCTCTTCCCCGGCGCCAAACCATCCGTAGCCGGCCGTGCCCGAGAGGTCCGAGAGCTCGAAGAAGCGGAAGCCGCGGCGGAGGCGAACGGCACTGCGCGCGTCGTTGGCCTGCCGCTCCGCTCGCGCGTAGACGCGCCCCACGGCCGCTGGGTTGTCGTGCTCGACGACCTGCGTGCCGGGATCGGGCCGCGGCACCCGAGAGCCTTGGCCCTCAAGAAGGACGAAGTCGTGGGCGACGACGCCGGGCCCCTCAAGCAGGTCACGCCCGCGGCGCAAGATGCGGGCGAGCTCCGGCGAGAAGCGCGACGTAAAAGGGTGGTTTGCGGACGGAGCGACTGCGGCAGGCGGGGAGGATCGCCGATTGTGGGACATCGAGGGCTGCCCCCTCCGTAGCATCGGGCGTGCCCTCAGCAGAAGCGTATTGGCTGTAACTTTACAGCCCAAATGGCCCCGGTCGGGCGGGTGACCGTGGATTCCGTAGGAGACGCCGCGAGGTAGGCGCGATCCAGGCCACTCCGACGATCGGACCGCGGAAGCTCGTCGGCATGTATGTTGGCTGCGTTGCAAGCGTTGCAAGCAAGCGCACTCCCTCGCTGCGGGGCCCGCGTCGCGGCCATCCTCGCCGCCGCTCTCTCGACGGCGCCCGGCACGGCGGCGGCTTGGTACTTTCCCGAGCACGCGGTCATCGCTCACGAAGGCCTCGCGGAGTTGCCGCCCGAGCTTCGCGCCATCGTACGCCGCGCCGTGGCGTCGGCCCGCAGCGAAGGCATGGCCCTTTGTGACTCCGTCGACGTGCCTTTCGATCGCGTCGCTCGCGACGTCCCCCTGACGACGAAGATGATCCGTGTAAGGCGCAGCGTCGACTGCGTGCCCTACGCGGCGCTCCCGGCGCTCGCCGGCGATCACGCCGACAGCACGCGGGAGCTCCGCGCCGTCCTGACAAGTTCGAAGGGCATCGAGATCACCTCGGCAGCCGCCTACGAGTGGGGACGTTTTCAGGAAGCCCTCGACCAACTGCCCAACACGTCGCTCGAGCGCATGTCGTTCGTGCACGCGCTCGACGTGGCGTTCTACTTCGTCGACCCGGGCTACGAGCTTCGCGCGCAGGCCACGCGAGCCCACTTCGTCGACGCCTCGCGCCGCTTCGAGGACGTCGTCCGCTCAGCCGGCGCGGCGAACCTCGACAACGCGCTCGAACAATTTCTCGCGCACCACATTCGCTCACTTGAGCTCGCGTCGCGAGGCCAGCCGACGGAGGCGCTGCTCGAGCACGCCTTCGCGCTCCACTTCTTCGAAGACGCGTTCGCTGCGGGTCACCTCATCGAGGCCGGCTGGAACATCGGCAACGAGCGGCAGCGGCGGCGCCACGATTTCTACAACGCGCGCGGCCTGCAGGTCGAACGGGCACTCAACCGCGAGCCTTGCGACGCAACGTCACTGGGCGAGCCCGAGCTCTTGGGCTTGCCCCCTTGCTGGCTCACCACCGGCGATGGGTACCTCGGCCTCTCACGGGACGCGTCTGATCGACTGCACGCGTCGCGCGCGATGTCGAAGGCGCAGTTTCAGCTGGCGCTCGCGTTGGAGCCCGAGACCGTCAAGGCGTTCGTGGCGACGCTGGGCGAACGAGAGCAGCTCGGCCTCGGTCAGCTGATCGAACCGACGCCGTGGTGGACCGTGGCTCACGAGTCGCGCGGCAAGCTAAGGGCGAGCGCCGCGCGAACGGTACGGCTCGTCGCCGCCGCCGCCGACGCGACCGTGCTGCTGCGCTCGACGCAGCCGACGCCGGTCGTCGAGGTGGGCAAGAAGGCCCCCTCGCCCTTCTTCGACAAGAGCGTCCTCGTCGGCGCCATTGACGCGTGCGGCGAGCCGCCCCCGTCGGCCGCGCCGGCACCGCACGCACCGGTGGACGGGAACGACGACGTTGCGACGTGCGGCCCAGGGCGTACGCTCCGTACCGGTACCGTGGGCACGAGCCTCCTCCGGCCCTTGCTCGCCGAGTGGCCGAAGCCCACGGCGAACGCGGCCACGCTGCAGGGTGAGTCGAAAGAAGATCTCGGGTGGGCTGTGCAACTGCTGGCCAACACCAACGCACGCGTCATCGTTCCGTCGGGCGCGCCGGTGGAGTTCTTCGCGCCCTCCATCGGCGTCGCGGCGGGCCTCTCGTACCGCTGGGGCACGTACCTCCCGGGCCGACTCAACCGCGCCGTCGTCGAGCTGAACGCAGGCATCTCCGACTCGCTCCACTACGACAGCGCCCTCCAAGCGGGCGGCAACCCGCACGTCACGATGCTCGATCAGGAGCTTCGATGGCCCATCGTCTACGAGCTTCTCACCTCCTACAAGTTGCCCCTCGATCTGGCGCGCGGTCACGGCGCCGGCCACGTCGTCTTGCTTAGCGGCATACGCACGCACGAGCTCTTGCTGAAGACGCCCGTTTTTTGGGGCTTCGAGATCGAGGCTCTTAGCGTCGCGCTCTCGCGCGGCCGCGGCGCCTATCCGCTCTACGCGGCGTCACCGGAGGTCCGCATCTACGTGGGCATGGCCGATCCCCAGGCGGCGCAACCGTCGCTCTCGAGCAAGTGGGCCCCGACCATCGGTATCGCCTTGAGCGGCGGCTACGCGACGTTTCTGTAACGCAACTTCGCCATCGCACCGCTCTCACTCATCGCCACGGGCACGGGTTTCGAGGGCATTCACCGGTGGCGCTTCTAGCGCTGGCCTCCGCGCCACAGTCGTGTCGACGCCATGCGTCTGGGACGCGCCGACCAGGGGTGCATAACGTCGTGGGCCGCGCTGCCCCACGAGCGCGCCGAGTTGATTCATCGACTGCCACCGAGGTGCGCCCTTCGCGGCACGTGGCGTGCTTTGCGCGGCCGCCATGAACATCCGCTTCTTTCTCCTCTCGCGTGTCGTCCCCATGGCCCTCGCGGCGCTCCCGAGCGTCGGCTGCTCCTCCGAGGCTCAAAACGACGCGCTCGAGGATCTCTCATCACCGCTCATGGGCGCTCCCGAAGACACCTCTCACGCGTTCGCCGTGGGCGTTTGCCAAGGCGCGCTCAACACGGATCCCGCCAAAGGGCCCGTTGGAACCTGTCGCTCGGGCACGGCGAAGTGCTCCGGAACGCTCATCGCGCCGAACCTCGTGCTCACGGCGCGCCACTGCGTAGCCGGCGCCGACTATGGCCCGAACGCCGCCACGAATCCCTGCGACGCCACCTTCAACACGAACGTGCTGGCACCGGGAGGCACGCGCATCACCACGAGCCCGTCGGTCTACGTAGGGACACCCAAGTGGTATGACGTCGCGGAAGTTCTCGTGCCCTCCGCGGCGAGCTACTGCGCAGCCGACGTCGCGCTCTTGGTGTTGCAGTCCAACGTCCCCCACCGCGAGGCGCGACCGGCAGAAGTCGATGTCGCGCGCGATCTCGCACGACGGCCCGTGTCGGAGGTTGCCATCGTCGGCCGCGGCGGAATCGACCAAACCTTCGAGCTTGACGCCAACGGCGACTGGACCGGCAACACGACCGTCGACCGCGGCGACTTGCTGCGCCGCTTGGCCGAGCACGTGCCGTTCCTTTGTGCGTCGAACGGGCCGAGCTTGTGCACCGTCGTGGACCACGAAGTCCCGACGACGCACGTCTACCAGTTGCCGGTTGAACAGTTCCTCGTCGGCGGGCCGGCAGGCGTGTCGGGAGACTCGAACGCCAAAATGTTCGATCAGCGAACCTTCACAAAGCCCCACAGACCGACCGTCCTCGGCGTCGCCTCGTGGAACTTCATCGGGCCCGACGGCAAACCCTCGCCGAACTCTGGTGTGCAACGCCTCGACGTGCATCAGGCTTTCCTGCGCGAAGGCGCAGAAAAAGCGGCCAAGTCGGGCCATTACGAACTCCCTGAGTGGGCCGAGCACTGCGGCCGCGGCGACCGCCGGGTCTTCGGTGGGCACCGCTGAAGGATCGCGGAGCGCGTGCGGCGAACTGGAGTTCGCCGCACGCCGTCCGCAGGGGCTCAGTGGCTCGCGGCCCGCCCCTGCGGCTTGGCCTTCCAGATGCGCAGCGCGAGCACGAAGCCAATGAGCGCGGGCAGGATGAGCACGAGCGGCCAGTTGCTCCAGTTGGCGAGGATCTTCTCGGAGACCTTGTCCTGCGGGAGCACCTTGCCGAGGAGCACGGCCTGCAGGCCCGTGCCCAAGTAGACGAATCCGTCGATGATGCCGACGGCCACGCCGGCGTTCTTCTTGCCGCCGAAGTCCGCGCTGGCGGTGCCCGAGAGCATGCCGTGAACGCCGATGATGCTCATCGACATGAAGACCACGAGCCAGCCGAGCATCGAGCTGCCCAAGAGCGGCACCATGAGGAGGCTGCCGACGAACATGAAGCCGTAGAGCACCGCCGAAACGGGACCGCGGCGCGACTGGAAGAGATGGTCCGAGATGGTGCCCGCGAAGACGCCGCCCAAGATCCCTGCGACGCAGAGCATGAGGCCCCAGTTCTGCGTCACGAAGGTCGTGCCGGCTCCGGTACGCGCCGCGAAGATCGGGTAGTACTGCATGAGCGCGTTGCGCAAATATCCGCTGCAGAACTCGATGAACGTGATCGTCAGGATGATCGGGTTTCGGAGCATCCGCTTGCCCACCTCGATGGACGATAGGCGCGGGCCGTTGTCGCCGCTGGACGCGTCGCCGGTGTCGAAGTCTTCGAGGCCCGCGCCCGCCGGCGAGTCCCGCACGATCAAGGTGTCCGCCACGCCGAACGCGACGAGGATGATGGCCGGCACAAAGAAGATCCACGCCGGGGGGAGGACCTTCACGAGGGCGCTGTTCCAGTCGAACGCGAAGTAGACGCCGAGCGAGATCAGGATGCCGAAGATGCCCCCGAAGGTGCCGCGCTCGCGCACGTGAAACCACGCCGCGTTGACCTTCACGATGGAGGCAGCTCCGAAGCTCTGAAAGTACATGTTGGTGGCGTAGAGGAGCGTCAACGCCGTGAGCAGCGACCCCGGCGAGAGCCCCATGCCGAGCACCACGCCGATACCGACGTTGGCCGCCGCCGAACCAAAGGCCGACACGATGATCGTGGCGCGGCCGCCGAAGCGGTCGGTCAAGGGGCCGTTGAGGAGGAACGAGACCCCGTAGACGACCGTGCCGACGGCGAAGACCTTGCTGAAGTCCGCCGTCGGTAGGACGCCGGCCTTCGACGCCACCGTCAGGTTGTAGCGCCCCATGTAGAGGAACGCGTAGGTCAGGCCGACCACGAGCCAGTTGAGGCGGCGCCGCCCGAGCAGCGCCGGAGTGTGCTCGATCTCGACCTTGGGCAGCCGCCTCACGACGACGACGATGACCAAGAGGAGCAGACCAATGGCGAGGATGTTGTTCGCCCAGCTCGGCATGGGGCGAACCTTCGCACGACCCGCCGAAGAGTGAAATCACTCCCTGCGCCTGAGCCAGCCCGTGCGGATGACAAGAGGCAAGACTCAGCGCCCGCGATTTTCCGGTCGGCCGATCGCGGGTCACCGTCGTGGTTGCCAGGATGCTTCCCTTGTTGCGACGATTCGTGCCGATGCGCCATTCCGACCTCCTCGCCCAGATCCCCCTCTTCGAGGGGCTGACCGACGAGGACCGTGAGGCGCTCGCGAAGCGCATGACCGAGCGCTCCTTCGCGAAGGCCGCGACGGTCTTCGGCAAAGGCGACAAGGGCTCGTCGATGTACATCGTCCTCTCGGGGGCGGTGCAGATCTTCTTGCCGGGCGATGGCGACGACGCGCCACCGGTCATCTTGAAGGACCTTCGCACCGGCGAATATTTCGGCGAGCTCTCGCTCTTCGACGACAAGCCGCGCTCCGCCAGCGTCATGGCGCTCGTCGATACGGTGCTCCTTGAGCTCACGCGCGACGAGCTCGGCGAGCACCTCGGCCGCTCTCGCACGGCCGCGTTGGCCATCCTGAGCGACATGGCAGAGCGCCTCCGCGAGACCAACGCGCTCTTGAGTCAGCGGGCCGCCAAAGACGTCGTCAAAGAGATCGAAGGCAACCTCACCTGGGGCCAAAGGCTCGCCGACAAAGTCGCGGCCCTCAACGGTAGCTGGGCGTTCATCCTCTTCTTGGTGTTCCTGACGGGCAGCTGGGCCCTCATGAATCAGGGGCTTTTGGGCTCGCCCTTCGACGCCTACCCGTTCCAGTTCTACAACCTCTTCCTGGCGGTGCTGGTAGCGCTCCAGGGGCCGCTCATCGTCATGAGTCAGAATCGGCAGACCCTAAAAGATCGGGCGCAGGCCGAGACCGACTTTCGCGTGAATCTCAAGAACGAGGTCAACATCGAGAACATCATCCGCGAGCTCGGCGCCTTCCGCGCGGAGACCAACAAGCGCCTCGAGGTCATCGAGCGCGCGCAACGCAACGACCGGGTCCGCGCGGAAATCGCCCCAAAGGTGCCCGGCGGCCCGCACCACGGTCAGTGAATTCGTAACGACGCCGCAGGCTGCGTCGACAACTCGCTAACGGAGCCGACCGATCCCTCGCGAAATTGCGAGCAACGAACGGAAGGGCTCCCTTGGCACGCAGCGTGCGTTAGTCAATCCAACGAGAGAGCGCGCTGCCGTACGGCGCGCCCTACGTTCGCTGTGCACCGACGCGAGGCCCTCGCGCCCGTGCGCAACGGTACGCGCTCGCCCTTCGGGGTGGCGCTTAGAAAATCCACGGAGGAGCGGCGATGAAACTGCGATCGACCCGAACGGGAATCGTGTGCCTATCGATCTTGGCGAGTGTGGCCACCATGGCGGCGGGCTGCGCCGAAGAGCGTGATCCCATCAACCGCGTTCAGACGGGCGCGTTGGCCAAGAGCTTCTTTGTCGGCGCCGATCTCAAGAACCCCACCGACGATCCGCAGTTCCGCATGAAGGCGTTCAACGTGGGCGCCACCGTGGGGCAGTCGCAATACACCATCGGCGAGTACAGCGCCCTCGACCGCGTGCGCTGGGAGATCACGGAGAACCTCCTCATCGCTCGCAAGGCCTACGAGATCGCGCCCGGCGCCGACAACCGCGGCACAAACGCGACGGGGCCCGAAGCGCGCCCCGTGGGCGACAAGAACCTGACGGCAGCCCCCACAGGCGCCATCGTGGCGGCGTACCGGATCCTCGGGCACTTCGACATCAAGCGCGCGTACAACGCCACGACGGGCGAAGAGCTCAACGTCGTCGAGGAGAACCAGAGCGACCGACCGTATTACGAGCGCGAGTTCATGCGCGTCGACTGGTCCACGAACATCGTCGATGGGCCCAACGATCCGACGCGATTCTTCAGCGAACACCTCGGCGGCCCGGCGACCCCCGTCGCCTACGCGGTCACCGACCCGACGGCCGACGACGCACCGCACGTGGAAGCCGACAAGGGCTACCTCGACGTGACCAACAAGTTCACCGTGGCCCAAGAGATGGTGAAGTTCCCGTGGGGCGAAATCCCAAAGTGCCAGCTCGTGGCCTTCATGACGGGCTCGTCGAGCTACGACTGCAACGCGCAGGAGGCGGTGGTGCGCATGTCCTTCGCGCGCATCGATCCGCAAGAGGACTTCGAGTCCTTCGAGGATTCGCTCGCATGGCGCGACGTGGTGGGCAACATGGGCGGCGACGGTGACGCCGCGCAGCTCTCCTTCGGCTCGGCGCCGCGGCAAGGCTACGACCCGCAATACGGCTACACCGACCCGCTCACCAAGCGCTTCAAGAACATCCACAACCTGTGGGAAAAGAGCCATCAAGCGGCGAAGTGCGCGAGCGACGCCGACGCCGACAAGAACGGCACCGCCGACGCCTGCGAGAACGCCGTGACGGGCCACAAGGGCCACGGCGGCTCTCGCTGCGACGTTCACACGAACACCTGCACGATCCCCGTTCGCGATCGCGCTGTCCGCACCGTCGGCTATTGGCTCAACCGCGAGGCGCCCGAGTCCTTCCAAGACGAGGTCGACGCGAAAGGCAACCGGACCAAGCGCGGGACCTTGGAGGATCTCACCCACTCGTGGAACCAACTCCTCGAGGTCTCGGTAGCCTACCGCCGTGAGGTCGAGTGCCGCGCCACCGGCGACGGCGACCGCGCGACCTGCCACGGCCAGTTCTTCGAAGACGGCGGCCCCGAGAGCAAGGTCATGGTGTCCTACGGTGGCTGGCTCATCGACAAGGTGAAGCCGCAGGCCGTGGACGCCGGCCGCGACGTCTTGAGCGCATGCCACAACCCGGTGCGCGTCTACGATCCGAAGGACCTCTGCGGCGAACCTGGCACCTTCGCTCGCCTCGGCGATCAGCGGAAGAACTTCCTCGTCTATTGGCCCTTCGACTCGCGCGCTCCCTACGGCGGCGTCGCCGGCGTCACGCCCGATCCCTTGACCGGTGAGATCCGCGGCGCGTCGGCCACCATCATGGGCCGTTCCGCCAGCTACGCGGCGGCGCAGCAGCGCGACATCATTCAGCTCGCGCTCGGAGACCTCAACATGGAGGACCTCGTGAAAGGCGTGCCCGCGGAACGGTACGTCGAGGCAGTGCGCTCCGGCGGCCTCGCGGCTCCGGGCCTCGTCCGGGGGCTCGGAAAGGAGGAGATCGCGCATCGGCTCTCGGCCGTCGACCACAAGCGCCTGCAAACGGTCACGGGCACGGCGCCGTCGACGGAGACGGGCCTCGAACACGCGGTGTCCGAGCTCAAG